>CATLGN010000110.1 GCA_949935685.1 uncultured Lachnospiraceae bacterium
GGTTATTGAGGAAGAAACCGGCATTATCGCGGTAAACCCAGGGAGTCTTTCCTACCCGAGACAGGCGGGACGCCGGCCGTCTTACGCATGGATGGAGCTGGATCAGGAAGGAAAAGCGCATTTTTCGCTACACTTTGTGGAATAGCGGCATATCCCAATTATTGGACGTATGAATGAATCAATTGTGAACATTTCGTATACTGAGATGGACAGAAACGGAAAAGTCCGTAATGCCGTATGTTTTCGGCAGGTGTACAGCATTCCGGCTGCATACCTTGCGAAGGGGATTAGCGGTTCTTACCGCTGCGCCACAGCCCGCAATTTTCGGACACGGATGTCCGAAAAAGTCCGATTTGCGCCTGGATGGCGCATAGAGGACGGTTGCACGCCTGTCGCTATCTGTTGCCGCGGCAGTTAGAACCGCTTATGCCTGTAGCCCGGTGTACAGCCGGAATGCTGTACACCTGACGAAAAACCAAATCTCGTCGGGACTTTTTCCGTTTCTGTCCTTTCGGACATGTTATGTTTACAATTGATTCATTCATGCGTTTGTCGTGGATTATTGGAAAAAAACGGTTGACATGCGAAATGTGTTATTATATAATACAATATGCGTCGCGGAAAAGGCGCGGCATATTGTATTGCTTGTGGTGATCACAGGAAAACGGGGTGTGGCTCAGCTTGGCTAGAGCGCCTGGTTTGGGACCAGGAGGTCGCAGGTTCGAATCCTGTCACCCCGAGCGGATATGCGGGTGTAGTTCAATGGTAGAACACCAGCCTTCCAAGCTGGATACGTGGGTTCGATTCCCATCACCCGCTTACCGGTGTTTTTCAGGATTGACAAGCCCTGCCCGGTATGATATTATAGGTGTCGTGTCAGGCAGATTTTATTATGTGTTCGTAGCTCAGCTGGATAGAGCAACGGCCTTCTAAGCCGTGGGTCGGGGGTTCGAATCCCTTCGAGCACGTGAAAAAGCATATCGACGATAAGTCGGTATTGCTTTTTATGGTGGGTATAGCGCAGTTGGTTAGCGCGCCAGATTGTGGCTCTGGAGGCCAAGGGTTCGAATCCCTTTATCCACCCTGATACAGGAGTGAATCGTCATAATGGGCTATCGCCAAGCGGTAAGGCACAGGACTGTGACTCCTGCATTCGCTGGTTCGAATCCAGCTAGCCCAGGTTATTTTATAGTAGGGGACACTAGCTCAGGCGGTAGAGCACTTGACTTTTAATCAAGTTGTCGGGGGTTCGAATCCCCCGTGTCTCAGGAAGGAAAAACACTCACAAATCCAGCGGAAATATGGATTTGCGGGCGTTTTTCTTTTTTGGAACGGACAAATGGGAGGCGGAGGGCATATATGGAGAGACGGCAGCGGTATTTTGACGAGGCGTTAGCGGATTTTGTACACGATGCGGCAAGCGGCGGCGCCATCCGGCATTTGGTCGATCTGGGATATTCTCTCGAACAGATGATGCAGTCGCTCTCTTACCCGACGCCCAGAGAGCGGGTGCGCAGTACGGCATATCGCTATATGCTGGAGTCCGGTTTGCTGCTGCAGGAGCTGCCAAAGACATTTCACACTGTGCGGGTGCCGGTTTGCGATCGGGACAGGCTGTATGCCTGCCTGCAGGAAAACATAAGAAAAAACGGGGAGCGGGAAATCTATTTTGCCTGTCCGTTCGGCACCTGGGCGCCTCAGGGCGATACGACCGGACAGGAGGAACAGATACGGGAGCGGCTTGCCTGTCTGAACGGGCGGGAGCGGGACTATATTATGGGGATTTCCTGGGAGAACAGGATGATGTATCACCGATTGAACAGCCGTATGCGGGAGATTGGCAGGAAGCTGATTCTCTGTCCCGGAGCCGGTTACGCGTATTATTTCCTGGGCACCGGTGTATGTCTGGAAGGAGTAAAGGGGGAAAAGGCCGGCGTCGTCTGACGTGGGTGTCGGTTTATGAAAAAGAGGACAAAACAGGGTGGGTGCGAAAGTTGCCTGTATTATGAATATGATGAAGAATATGAATGCTATACGTGTCAGATGGATCTGGATGAGGATGAAATGGCGCATTTTCTGCTGGAAAAGCATTTTGCCTGTCCGTATTATCGATTCGGAGACGAGTATACCGTGGTGAGAAAGCAGATATAGGAAAGGTACGGTGATGAAAAATGGAAACGACGGAAAATAAGATGGGAGTGATGCCGGTCAACAGGCTGCTGATCGGTATGTCGCTGCCGATGATGGTATCGATGCTTGTGCAGGCGCTCTATAATGTCGTGGACAGTGTCTTTGTGGCAAAGGTAAATGAAGCGGCGCTGACGGCCGTATCGCTGGCGTTTCCGGTGCAGAATCTGATGATTGCGATTGCGGTTGGAACCGGTGTGGGTGTGAATGCGCTGCTGTCGAAATCTCTGGGAGAGAAAAATTTTGAGCGGGTAAACAGCACGGCGGATAACGCGGTATTTCTGGCTGTTGTGAGCTATGCGGTTATGCTTTTGATCGGTATATTTGGAATCGGCCCGTTTTACCGCAGCCAGACAGATGATGTGCAGATTGTCGGCTATGGGATCGCCTATGCCAGAATATGCTGTTGTTGTTCGTTCGGCGTATTTTTGCAGGTGACAATGGAGCGTTTGCTGCAGTCCACCGGGCGGACCTTTTATACGATGATTATTCAGGGGACGGGCGCCGTTATCAATATTATTCTGGACCCGATTCTGATCTTCGGCCTGTATGGATTTCCCCGGATGGAAGCGGCGGGAGCGGCGGCCGCCACAGTGGCGGGACAGATCATCGCCTCGATTCTGGCCGTGATTCTGAACCAGAAGGTGAACCGGGAAGTCAGGCTGCAGAGGAAGGGGTTTCGCCCTGACAGGCGGATTATCGCGCAGATTTACCGAGTGGGCGTGCCTTCGATTATCATGCAGTCGATCGCTTCCGTTATGACATACGGCATGAATCTGATTCTGATGGCCTTTACCTCTACGGCGACGGCCGTCTTTGGCATTTATTTCAAGCTGCAGAGTTTTATCTTTATGCCCGTATTCGGATTGAACAACGGAATGATTCCGATTATCGCCTATAATTACGGCGCGGACCGCAAAGAGCGCGTAATGCGTACCATTCGGTACAGCGTGTTGTATGCGATGGGGATTATGGCGGTCGGGACGTTGATTTTCCATGTATTTCCGGGTGAGCTGCTGATTATGTTTGAGGCATCTGAGACAATGATGCAGATCGGTGTGCCGGCGCTGCGCATTATCAGTGTGAGCTTTATCATTGCCGGTTACTGTATCGTATGCGGCAGTGTATTTCAGGCGCTTGGAAACGGGATGTACAGTCTGATGGTGTCCGTCGCAAGACAGTTGTTTGTGCTGTTGCCTGTGGCGTTTCTGCTGTCCCGGCTGGGCAATGTCAATTATGTTTGGTGGGCCTTTCCGATTGCCGAGATCGCTTCGTTGGTTATGTCGACGGTATTTCTCGTGCGGATTTATAAAAAGGTAATTGCGGCGCTGCATTGAGAGAGCACGACAAATGCATGAATAAACAGGCTGTGAACATTTACAGACTGAACCGGACAGAAACGAAAAAGCCGTGACAGGATCATGGCGTTCCGACAGAAGCGTACATCCTGTCGATGCACCGGGCTGCGGGCATAAGCGGTTCTAAGCGTTGCGGCAGCAGATGCAGGCAGGCGTGCAATCGGCCTCTATGCGCCGTCCGGGCGCAGGTCGGACTTTTTCCGTCTCTATCCCGCTTAGTTTACGAAACGTTCACAATCCGTTCATTCATGCGTTTGTCGTGATTGAGAAGGGGTCTCTTGACAAATGCGAAAATGAATATATAATGGTACTGTTGACAAAAACAGTGTCAATGGCAGGCGGATATGGCGGAATTGGCAGACGCGCCAGATTTAGGTTCTGGTGGGAAACCGTGCAGGTTCAAGTCCTGTTATCCGCATAAAACAGCGCAGACCGGATGGTTATAATTCCGGTCTGCGCTGTTTTTGCGCACGGTTTCGGTTTTATGACCCAAGATAATGTCGAAGCGCCTTTTCAATGGACTCGAAATCCACCGGCTTGGGAATGTGATCGTTCATGCCGGCGTCGATGGCGTTTTTTACGTCGCTGGCAAGCGTATTGGCGGATACGGCCAGTATGGGGATGGTTTGTGCATCTGACCGTTCCATTTGCCGGATATGCCGTGTGGCTTCGTAACCGTCCATGACGGGCATTTGAATGTCCATAAAGACCAGACCATAATATCCCGCGGGATTTTCCGTCACCATCTGTACGGCTTCCTGTCCGTTGCATGCCGTTTCGACCTGTACGCCTGCCATATCGAGCAGTTCCACCATGATTTCCATATTGATTTCGGTGTCTTCCACGACGAGGACACGTTTTTGGGCATAATCTGTTTCCTGCGTGGTTCCGTCCTGCGACAGGGCAGCTTCCTGCGCTTTCTGCGAATCCGGCGGCGTTTCCTCATAGCGGAAATAAAATGTTATGGTAAAAACCGTTCCCTTTCCGGGTTCACTCTCGACAGAAACCGTTCCTTCCATCAAATCCAGCAGATTTTTGGTGATCGTAAGGCCGAGCCCGGTACCGGCAATTTTGCTGTTGGTGGTATTGCGGGCCCGTTCAAAGGGGAGAAACAGGCGTTCCAGAAATTCCGGCTCAATGCCGATGCCGGTATCGGCGCAGCGGAAACAATAGGCGCCCAGTCCGTCCTCCTTATCCGGTAATTGGGTCAATTCCAGTGTGATACGCCCGCCCGCCGGGGTATACTGTATGGCATTTTCCATAATATTGAGCAGTATCTGCCGGATGCGGTGCGGATCTCCGGTAACGATTCCATTTTTCAGGAGAACGGGAGCCGTTTCCAGTGTTTGACCGTGATCCAGCGCTTTCGCTCTGATCAGATCGATGGTTTCCTCATACAGCGGTACAAGGCGAACCGTTTCCTCGTTCAAAATAATTTTTCCCTGATCGATCTGAGACATGTCCAGCACATCGTTTACCATGCTTAACAGATGGGCGCTCGAGGTGCCGATTTTGCCCAGACAATCTTCCACCTTATTTTGGTCGGAAAGATTTTTCCGGGCGACGGCTGTCATGCCGATAATGGCGTTCAGAGGCGTGCGGAAATCATGCGATATATCCATCAGAAACCGCCCCTTGGTATGATTCGCGGCGTCTGCGGCGCGGAGCGCTTCCGTCAGCTCTGCGGTATGCCGTTCGTTTTCATGCATTTTTATGGCGTGAAATATCGCGACGACAACGAGGATGGTAATAACGGAAATGCCGGAAAAGAGCAGCGCTTTTTCCAGAATGCCGGCTGTCTGTCGGGTGATCATATATTCCGGGATAGCGGAGACCAGAAGCCATTCGGTATCCGCCTGCAGCGGTTCGTAACAGAAGACAAACGCGCCTCTTTCGCACATCATTCTCGAACATCCCGCTTCCATTGCGTGGATTTTGGTTCGAAACTGCTCCGCCATCTGTGGTTCGTTTCCCTGCTCGGAAATGGCGTCAAAAATATTGGAATCTTCCGTATTGCTGTTCTTGTGACGGGGGCGGACCATGACATCGCCCTCCCTGTTTATCAGATAGGAAAAGCCGGTATCGTCATAAAAGGACGGTGTAAAATGCCGGGAGACTTCTCTGGTCCGGTATTCCTTTACCAGATATGCGGACGTCCCGTCTTTCAGACAGCCGCGGACGAAGATATGGAACACATTCTCGCCGGTGATTTCGCTGATATGTGAGTCCATAATACCGCGCTCCATACTGCCGGCATCCAAAAAATTATCCACAGTCGAATCGGCTTTGGCATGGTTATCTCTGAGACCACAGAGATAGAGCTGTACATCCGGCTCAATATTCTGATATTGTGCCAGGGCGACTTCGGGCGTATCGGCATCCGCAATATTCTGCCATATTCTCTCCAGCGTATTAAAATCCGCTTCAAACTGGAGACTGAGCGCATTGGCGCTTTGACGGGTGCTTTCGGTTATCGTCTGTATGGAACTGTCCCGGATCTGACTGCTGACACCTTCCACAAATTGCCAGATTCCAAGGCCAAACGCCAGCGTAAGCAGCAATATGATCGTGAAAGGTATT
>CATLGN010000111.1 GCA_949935685.1 uncultured Lachnospiraceae bacterium
ATTTTACGCAGCGCCTGTTGCCCTCCATGGAGCCGCGTGTATATTTCATACAAAAATCGGTAAAATTGCTGCCCTCTGTCAGATATTCTCCATTCGTGCCCACGGCGATCGCAGCCAGTCCGGTAGAGTCAGAAAATTTATCCTGTATTTCCTGTAATTTCGATAAGTCCATGAAATCCTTTAATTCCATAAAACACCCTCCTAATCTTTTTACCCCAAACATATAAAGACATTATACTATAAAGAAAAAAATCTTACAATAAAATTCTCTTTTTTTATACATTTTCCGCAATTCGTATATCGACGGCAACAAAATTCAGTTCTTTCTCCGGCAATTCTCCTGCCGTCAGATAATTAAACAGAATATCCAGCGATTTGGAGCCCTGTACAAAGGGCTGCTGGCATATGGTGGCCGAAATGATGCCGTCGCGGATAAAACCGCGTATTTTATCCATTTTGTCGTGTGCGATGACGGTTACGGCATGCTGACGATTTTGGGCGATCACGGCTTTGCAGCCGCCGTAAACGCCTCCCGCGGCAAAATACAGGGCATTGATTTGCGGATATTCCTGCAGCAGCTTTTCCGTCAGATGAAAACTTTCCACGTCATCGTCCTGATTTTCAATAATGGATGTAATCCGAATATGCGGATATTTCTTTCCGATACAACTCTGAAATCCCGCCAGTCTGTCCGTGTGACAGAGAATCTGACGGGAACCGATGACAATACCTGCGTGAATGTCACCTTTGGTCATCAGCCCCATCAGCCCGCCGGCTGTCTCCCCTGCCAGAAAGTAATTGCTGCCCACATAGGCGATCCGCCGGGAGTGTTCAATATCGGTATTGGCCGTGACAACAGGAATTCCCATATCATACAGTTCGTTTATTTTACGGGCGATTTCCGGTGCGTTGCAGGGAACCAGAACAATGCCGTGCACTTCCTGTGACACAAAATCGTCGATGGCCGCAAGCTGCTGTTGTACATTCTGTGCGATCTGTCTGACCAGGACGGAACAGTTGTATCCGTTCAGCCGCTGCTGTTGATACCGAACGCCTTTCATCACCTCGTCGAAAAAAGGATTGCTGTTCTCGAACAGGATTACGCCGAGCTTCAGCCGCCGTTTCTGGGCGGCAAGCGTAAGACCGGCTTTATTCGGCTTATAATCCAGCGCTTTGGCAATTTCCAGAATCTTTTCCGCCGTTTTCGCCCGCACACTGCCGCGATTATTCAGAACTCTGTCTACTGTCCCACGGGAGACGCCGGCAAGTTCCGCGATTTCTTTGATGGTCGCCATATCGTTACCTCGCTTGTCTGATAGTAATACGGTAGCACGGCGTGCACTGTATGTCAATGAAACAGGCACAGAAATTTATGTGCGCGCACGCTTTTGTGGAAATCCACGAACAAAGCGGGGAAAACAGAAAAAATCTTTTTGGAAATTCGTGCAATATTACGAAATATCAGGAATTTGGAAAAGACGGTTGATTTTTCGGCGCAATCCTTGTATGATAATAGAAACGTGCACGTGCACGGAATGAAAAGAGATATGGGCAGTTACGGTAAGGAGGGTACAAAATGCTGTATGTAGGTATTGATTTGGGGACATCTGCGGTCAAGCTGCTGCTGATGGATGAAAAAGGCGGAATCCAAAAGATTGTTTCAAAGGAATATCCGTTGTTTTTCCCGCATCCGGGTTGGTCCGAGCAAAATCCTGAGGACTGGTATACACAGAGTATGGCGGGACTGGAGGAGCTGCTGGCTGACTGTGATAAAACGCAGGTGGCGGGTATCAGTTTTGGCGGACAGATGCATGGGCTTGTCATTCTGGATGAGCAGGATCGGGTTATCCGCCCGGCTATTTTATGGAACGACGGGCGCACCGGCGAAGAGTGCGATTATCTGAATAACGTAATTGGCAAGGAGAAACTTTCCGCCTATACCGCCAATATTTCCTTTACCGGTTTTACGGCGCCCAAGATTTTATGGGTGAAAAACAAAGAGCCGGAGAATTTTGCGAAAATCCGTAAGATCATGCTTCCCAAAGATTATCTGGCATATAAGCTTACCGGCGTACACTGTACGGATGTATCCGATGCGTCCGGCATGTTGATTTTTGACGTCAAAAACAGATGCTGGTCAAAAGAAATGTGCGAAATCTGCGGTGTGAAAGAGGAACAGCTTGCGAAGGTCTACGAGAGTTATGAGACTGTGGGGACGCTTTTGCCGGAGATCGCGGCGCAGCTCGGCGTCAGCGAAACGGTTAAAGTAGCGGCCGGCGCGGGAGATAACGCCGCTGCCGCGGTCGGTACGGGTACGGTCGGCGACGGCATGTGTAATATTTCCCTTGGCACGAGCGGCACGGTATTTATCTCTTCCCGCAATTTCGGCGTGGATAAGTTTAATGCGCTGCATTCGTTTGCGCATGCCGACGGCCATTATCATCTGATGGGCTGCATGCTCAGCGCGGCGTCCTGCAATAAATGGTGGATGGACGACATTATCGGGACAAAGGAATACGCGCAGGAGCAGGAGGCGATTGATAACCTCGGAGAAAACAAAGTATTCTTCCTGCCATATCTGATGGGAGAGCGTTCGCCGCATAACAATCCCAATGCCAGAGGGACCTTTATCGGCATGACAATGGATACGTCCAGAGCGGATATGACGCAGGCCGTGCTGGAGGGCGTGGCATTTGCGTTGCGGGATTCCTTTGAAGTGGCAAAAGATCTGGGGATTACAATCGAGCGGACGAAAATCTGCGGCGGCGGTGCGAAAAGCCCTCTGTGGAAAAAGATCATTGCCAATGTGCTGAATATCAAAGTGGATGTTCTGGAAAGTGAAGAAGGGCCTTCCATGGGCGGCGCGATGCTGGCGGCGGTAGCCTGCGGGGCGTATGCGAGTGTGGAAGAAATCGCGGAAAAACTTGTAAAAGTTGTGGACACAGTAGAGCCGGAGCCGGAACTGGCAGAGAAATACGAAGCGAGATACCGGCAGTTCAGGAAGATTTACCCGGCATGCAAAGAACTGTTTAACGAAATCATATAAAAGCGTCAACGTACGAGAGAGGAAAAAGGATGAAGATTCATAATGTGGCAAATCTGAAATTTGAGAGATACGGACGGATTCTCCGGGGGTATGACTTTACGGAGATCGTGGAAAAGATGCAGGAGACACCGCTCCCGGAAGGCGTGGTTTACGAACCTTCGGTGGAGGAACTGGAGTCGCTTCCGATCTATAAGCAGCTTTTCAGCCAGGGATACGGAGAACTGCCAATCCAGATCGGTTACTGCAACGGCAACAATCATAAATTAAACGCGGTGGAATATCACAGGAGCTCCGAGATCAATATTGCCGCTACGGATTTGATTTTGCTGCTGGGACATCAGGGGGATATTGAAGACGATTTTACGTATGACACGTCTCAGATTGAAGCGTTCCTGCTTCCGAAGGGAACGGCGGTGGAGCTGTATGCCACAACGTTGCATTATGCGCCGTGTAATGCCGGTGAGGGCGGTTTCCGTGATGTGATCGTACTGCCGAAGGGAACCAACTATCCCCTTTCCGACACCAATCGGACGGAAGGCGAAGACGCGCTGCTGGCTGCGACGAATAAATGGCTGATCGGCCATGCGGAAGGCGGGCTTCCGGAGGGCAGCTTTATCGGACTGAAAGGCGAGAACATTACCGTTTAATGTGGTTTACAAACAATATTTTAAAAGCAGGAGGACAAGAACATGAACAACATTCCCAAAATCAAATTAGGCATCGTGGCTGTCAGCCGTGACTGTTTCCCGGAAAGCCTTTCCGTAAACAGAAGAAAAGCGCTGGCAGCAGCCTACAAGGCAAAGTATGAGGAAGCGGATATTTATGAGTGCCCGATCTGTATCGTAGAGAGCGAGATCCATATGGTACAGGCGCTGGAAGACATCAAGAAAGCCGGCTGCAACGCGCTGTGCGTATATCTTGGAAACTTCGGGCCGGAGATTTCCGAGACACTGTTGGCAAAACACTTTGACGGCCCGAAGATGTTTATTGCCGCTGCGGAGGAGAGCCAGAACGATCTGTCTGACGGCCGCGGGGATGCGTACTGCGGTATGCTGAACGCAAGCTATAACTTAAAGCTGCGCAATATTCAGGCATATATTCCGGAATATCCGGTGGGAACGGCAGAGGAATGCGCGGATATGATCCATGAATTCCTTCCGGTTGCAAGGGCGTTGGTTGGTCTTTCCGAACTCAAGATTATCAGCTTTGGTCCGAGACCGCTGAACTTCCTGGCATGTAACGCGCCGATCAAGCAGCTTTACAATCTGGGCGTTGAGATTGAAGAAAACTCTGAGCTGGATCTGTTCGAAGCCTTTCATAAGCATGCCGATGATCCCCGTATTCCTGCCAAGGTAGAGGAGATGGCGGCAGAACTGGGCACAGGTAATAAAAAACCGGAAGTGCTTCCGAAACTGGCACAGTATGAACTGACACTTCTCGACTGGGTGGAAGAACACAGAGGGTATCGGAAATACGTTGCCATTGCCGGAAAATGCTGGCCCGCATTCCAGACACAGTTTGGATTTGTTCCCTGCTATGTAAACAGCCGTCTGACAGGTATGGGCATTCCGGTATCCTGCGAAGTGGATATTTACGGCTGCCTGAGCGAATTTATCGGCACATGCGTGAGCGAAGACGCCGTTACGCTTCTGGATATTAACAATTCCGTGCCGGCAGATATGTACAAAGAAGCGATCGAAGGCAAATTTGATTATACGCATAAAGACACATTCATGGGCTTCCACTGCGGCAATACCTGCTCGTCCAAGCTGGCGTTCCATGAGATGAAATATCAGAAGATTATGGCGAGAAATCTCCCGGTGGAGGTGACAAACGGTACGCTGGAAGGCGACATCGTTCCGGGCGACATCACATTCTTCCGTCTGCAGTCCACAGCGGATGCTAAAATCCGTGCATATGTGGCAGAAGGGGAAGTGCTTCCGGTTGCCAGCAAATCCTTCGGCGCGATCGGTGTGTTTGCCATCAAAGAGATGGGAAGATTCTATCGTCACGTACTGATCGAAAAGAATTACCCGCATCATGGCGCGGTTGCGTTCGGCCACTTTGGAAAAGCGCTGTTTGAGGTATTCAAATATCTTGGCGTTCCGATGGAAGACATTAATTACAACCAGCCGAAGAGCGTTCCGTATCCGACGGAAAATCCGTTTGCGTAAAGCGACAGCGGTTGAGAGAACACTAAGTGAAATAAAAATCCCGGCTTTCCCTTGCAGGAGAGACCGGGATTTTCCCGTGTGATTAAAACACAAATGAAACATATTGCTCCGGTTCGCCGGCGGTTATCTCCGCAGGCGTGTAGTTATGCATGGTAACGTCTGCAGACGGCTGCTGTGCAATTACCGTTTCCGTAATTACTTCATCCGGAAGATTAATATGGAATATCTCCTCATTTTCCGGCGTAACCGACATCAGCGGATCGATTTCCTCTACAGGCATCGAGGAAGGCACGTCGCGATAGACGAGGGCATAAGCGCCCGCCTTGTCATTGCGGAATGTAATGGTGGAATCGGACGAATCGGCATCCATCAGAACAGCGGGCTGTCCCTTGTACACATGAATCATGCGGAAGACACGGCCCTGTGCCTGCAGTTCCGCGGGAATCTGAAATACGAAATCGGCCGGTTCCGGTAATGTTTCGAGTGTGGTGTTATCGTACTTTGTGAACGTAATATTATAGGTTCTGGCAAGTGTGTAGTCGTCCAGTACGGAACGAAAAGCAGCCATACATGCCTCTCCCTGGACTGCCATGGAAGTGGTAACGGCAATGTTTTTCATACCGCTGCCCTCTGCAAAGCGGCAGGTGCGGTTGGCCCAGTTTGTCCGGGAAATATCCAGTTCCGTGCGGTTATGGAACTGATCGCCGTTCTGGCGGAAGCGGGCCGTGATAACATACATGGGGTTGTCTTCGGCAACGGTAAAAGAACAGGTCTTCTGAGTGGTTTTCAGGATGCCGTTGAGATACCAGCCTTCAAACGTACACTTGGGATAATATTCTGCAGTGACGGAAATCACATCCCCCGGCTTTGCGACGGCAGAATCTTTGAAAGCCGT
>CATLGN010000112.1 GCA_949935685.1 uncultured Lachnospiraceae bacterium
AGGCGTGCACGTGGTAACGGTCAACGACTATCTGGCAAAGCGTGACGCGGAGTGGATGGGGCAGGTGCACGAGTTTCTCGGCCTGAAAGTGGGCGTGGTGCTGAATTCCATGACATCCGAGGAGCGTCGGGCGGCATATGGCTGTGACATCACATATGTGACAAATAATGAGCTTGGCTTTGATTATCTGCGTGACAATATGGTTATCTACAAGGAACAGCTTGTTCTGCGCGAACTGCACTATGCGATTATCGATGAGGTCGATTCGGTTTTGATCGACGAGGCGCGGACGCCGTTGATTATCTCCGGGCAGAGCGGAAAGTCCACGCGGCTTTATGAGGCCTGCGATATTCTGGCAAGACAGATGACCCGCGGCGCGGACGTGGAGGACTTGTCGAAGATCGACGCCATTATGGGAATCGAGCAGGAGGAGAGCGGGGACTTTATCGTCAACGAAAAGGATAAGGTCGTCAATCTGACGGCGGAGGGCGTCTCCAAAGTGGAGAAGTTTTTCAGTATTGAAAACCTTGCCGATCCTGACAATCTGGAAATCCAGCACAATATTATTCTGGCGCTGCGCGCCCATAATCTCATGTTCCGCGATCAGGATTATGTGGTTAAGGACGATCAGGTTTTGATTGTCGATGAATTTACCGGGCGTATTATGCCGGGCAGACGGTATTCCGACGGTCTGCATCAGGCGATCGAGGCCAAAGAGCATGTGAAGGTAAAACGTGAGAGCAAGACGCTGGCGACGATTACGTTCCAGAACTTCTTCAATAAATTCGAAAAGAAAAGCGGCATGACCGGTACGGCGCTGACAGAGGAAAAGGAGTTCCGCGACATCTACGGAATGGATGTTATCGAAATTCCCACCAACAAACCGATCAAACGAATCGATCAGCAGGATGCGGTCTATAAGACGAAGAAAGAAAAACTGCATGCGATTGTGGAAGCCGTGCAGGAGGCGCATGCAAAGGGACAGCCCGTGCTTGTCGGCACGATTACGATCGAGGCGTCGGAAGAACTGAGCCGTCTGCTGAAAAAAGAGGGAATCGAGCACAAGGTGCTGAACGCCAAGTTCCATGAACTGGAGGCCGAGATCGTGGCGGATGCCGGTATCCACGGCGCGGTGACGATTGCCACCAATATGGCGGGCCGCGGCACGGATATTAAGCTGGACGAAGAATCCAGAGCAGCCGGCGGACTGAAAATCATCGGTACGGAGCGCCATGAATCCCGGCGTATTGACAATCAGCTCCGGGGCCGCAGCGGCCGTCAGGGCGACCCGGGCGAATCCAAGTTTTATATTTCACTGGAAGACGATCTGATGCGCCTGTTCGGTTCGGAACGTCTGATCAATATGTTTAACGCCCTGGGCATCCCCGAGAATCAGGAGATTGAGCACAAGACGCTGACGAACGCCATCGAAACGGCGCAGAAGAAAATTGAGAGCAATAACTTCGGCATCCGTAAAAATCTGCTGGAATACGATCAGGTTATGAACGAGCAGCGCGAGATCATCTATGCGGAGCGCCGCCGCGTGCTGGACGGCGAAAGCATGCGGGACGTGATCTACAAAATGATAACGGATATTGTGGAGGATACGGTCGATACGTGTATCGGCGACGATACGGACTCGGACGACTGGGATATGACAGAGCTGAATACGCTGCTGCTTCCGATTATACCGCTGAAGGTCATTAACCGCGGACGCATTGAGAAATTGCAGAAAAACAGCTTAAAGCATCAGTTAAAGGAAGAAGCGGTACGGCTGTACGAGAGCAAGGAAGCGGAGTTCCCGGAGATCGAGGCGATCCGTGAGTTGGAGCGTGTCGTGCTGCTGAAGGTGATCGACAGGCGGTGGATGGATCATATCGACGATATGGATCAGCTCCGTCAGGGCATCGGCCTGCAGGCATACGGCCAGCGGGATCCGCTTGTGGAATACAAACTCAGCGGTTATGAAATGTTTGACGGTATGACCGACAATATCCGCGAGGATACGGTCAAACTGCTCTTCCATGTACGGGTGGAGCAGAAGGTGGAACGGGAACAGGTCGCGAAAGTGACCGGGACCAATAAGGACGATTCCGTGCAAAAAGGGCCGGTCAAACGGGAGAATGCCAAAGTATATCCCAACGACCCGTGTCCCTGCGGAAGCGGTAAAAAATATAAACAGTGCTGCGGCAGAAAGTAGGTGACGTTAATTGGTAGAACTGGATCAAATGAAAGCCGAATTACAGGCATATGAAACACCATTAGCGGAAGTGAGGGATTCACTTTAACCTTGCTGACAAGGGAAAGCGAATCGAAGAACTGGAGCGGGAAATGGAAGCCCCCGGCTTCTGGGACGACCCGGATTACTCCAACCGCAAAATGAAGGAACTGAAAAATTTAAAGGACACGGTCGAAGTCTGCGAACATCTTTCTTCCCAGTATGAGGACATCGAAACGCTGATCGAGATGGGCTATGAGGCGCAGGATGCGGAGATTGTGTCAGAGACAAGGCAGGAGCTGGATGACTTTATCGCCAGATTTGAGGAAATCCGCATCGGCACACTGCTTTCCGGGGAATATGACAAAAACAGCGCTATCCTGAAGCTGAATGCGGGCGCGGGCGGCACGGAGAGCTGCGACTGGGCCGGCATGCTTTACCGCATGTACACGCGATGGGCGGAGAAAAAGGGCTTTGACGTGGAGGTGCTGGATTATCTGGACGGAGAGGAGGCCGGCATCAAGTCCGTCACGTTCCAGATCAACGGGGAAAACGCCTACGGCTATCTGAAATCCGAGAAGGGCGTTCACCGTCTGGTGCGCATTTCGCCGTTTAACGCACAGGGAAAACGGCAGACATCCTTCGTATCGCTGGATGTGATGCCGGATATTGAGGAAGATCTGGACATTGTGATCAATGACGACGATCTGCGGATTGACACATACCGAAGCAGCGGTGCGGGCGGCCAGCATATCAATAAAACTTCTTCGGCCATCCGTATCACCCATCTGCCCACCGGCATTGTCGTGCAGTGTCAGAACGAGCGCAGCCAGCATATGAATAAAGACAAGGCGATGCAGATGCTGAAGGCGAAGTTGTACCTGTTAAAACAGGAGGAGAACGCGCAGAAACTTTCCGGTATCCGGGGAGAGGTCAAAGAGATCGGCTGGGGCAACCAAATCCGTTCTTATGTGATGCAGCCGTATACGATGGTGAAAGACCACCGCATGGGCGCGGAGGTTTCCAATGTGGACGCCGTACTGGACGGGGCGCTGGACCCGTTTATCAATGCCTACCTGAAATGGATTCAGGCGGGCGAGGCGTAGTCGCATGTCTGAAACACAGAAACCAGTGCACGATGCTTCCGGCGGAGGCGTCCCGTCCCGGCGATGCGCCGGGCTGCGGGCATAAGCGGTTCTAAGCGCAGCGGCAACAGATACCGGCGGGCGTGCAACCGGCCTCTATGCGCCGTCCGGGCGCAAATCGGCCTTTTCCGGCCATCCGTGTCCGGAAATTGCGGGCCATGACGCAGCGGCAAGAACCGCTAATGCCCTCTGCAAGGCGCATCGCCGGGACAGGATGCCCCCGCCGGAAATCCAGCATCTTGTCACGGCTTTTTCGGTGCTGTCCGGCTCAGTTTATGAAATATTGACCGTTTATTCATCCATGTGTTTGTCGTGGCCGCCGGGGAAATTTCCCTTTACAAATAACGGGCGCTATAGTATAATCCAATCATCGGTACAGATGTGCCGGTATCTTATATCCATTTCTTTTTTTATCTTTTTTATTTATTTCCATGTTACAACATTTTAAAAATTCCCGGGAAGAGACAAGACAAAGGCAGGAGGTTTTTATTTGAAAAACAAAACAGCGTATCAGATCGGTGCGGTCATTCTGGCCCTTTCTTTTCTGCACCCTTTTTCCGGGACAATCGTGCGCGCGTCGCATTTGGAGACGAACGTCGCCGCGGAGGCAGCGGACAGTGATATAAAACAGGAGGACATCGCGGACGATGTGAGACAAGAGACAGGTCGACTGGAATCGGACGAAGACGGAGAGCCGGAACCGGACAAGGACGGGGAGACAGAACCCGGACAACCGGAATCGGACGCAGATGGGGAGCGTGAGACGGAATCGGAGGGTGACGCAGAAACGGAATCCGGCCGGCCGGAATCGGACGGTGCGGTGGCGGAAGAACCGGAACGACCGAAACCGGATGCGGACACGGAAAAAGAGCCGGAAAACCCGGATGCGGACAGGGCGGAAAAGGGGGATGAAAGAGAGCAGCCGGCAGCGGAGAGCGGTTCGGAGATGACAGCGGAGCAGGAAATAGACATGTGTTCCGACAAGACTTCCGTTATCCTGTCATTTTACGGCATGAAAAAGGACAATGAATATTATCTGCTGGAAGAACGGAAGGCGGACAGCGACGGGCGCGTAGCATTCCCGGAGGCGCCGGATGTGGCGGGCTTCCGTTTTGGAGGATGGGAGACGGCGGATTTCCGGCGCGTAAAAGAGACGGATTCGTTTGCGGAAAGCGGCAGTCTTTATGCGGTGTTTACGCCGCAGAAGGGAACGGTTTTTGCGGCTGCGGCAAAGGCCGGCAGTATGGGAATTTCCGCGTCCAATCCGCAGGTGGGGCAGGAGAACCGCTATGAATACGCGGGCGGCAGGGTGAACTGGACCGTGCCGGCGACCGGATATTATGATCTGTATTGTTACGGCGCGCAGGGCGGCGGGGGATATGCCGAGAACGGTATATCTTCCGCTGCCGCCGGCACAGGCGTCTATGGCGACATGACAGGCTCACGGGTTCTGCTGAAAAAGGGGATGACGCTTACCATATGCGCCGGGCAGATGCCGGGCCTGAGTACCATTCATCTCGGGGAGGGAGACAGCGGCGGCCAGAGCTGGTCGGGCGGACCATATGAATATGTGGACGGATATGAAACATACCGGAAAGAGTGGTCGCATGCCGGAGAGCGCACGAACGGGGAGTGCTTCCGTTACCGGGGGTATCCCGACGGCGGCTATGGCGGCAAAGAGGCGGCATTTTGCGACAATACGAGCGATCATTCCGGCGGCGCGGCGGGCGGCGGCGGGGGCGGCAGTTCGAGTGTCACCTGTAACGGCGCCAGGATTATATCTGCAGCCGGCGGAAACGGCGGCACGGCGTCTTACAAAACGCATGATTTTTCCGGGACAGCGAACGGTGGAAGCGGCGGCGGTTATACGGGTTTGCGCAGCGGGGCAGGAATTGTCTGGCTGACAGAGAAGCTGCATGTACAGTCGTCGGGCGTGAACGGCGGGAACGGTTATGTGCGGATTCGCGTGGCGGATATTTCCCCGATTGTCGCCATAGAACCATCGACCGTGGAATGGACAAAAGAGGATGTGATACTGACGGCGAAAATCGAAAGCCCGGGGCAGGGACTGCCGGATGCCTGCATCTCGTGGGAACAGGACGAAAACGGAGACGCTGTCTGGACGGACAATCTGACCTGCACGGTATCCCAAAACGGGACGTATACGTGCCGGGTCAGGGATACGGGCGGGAACATCGGGGCGGCGTCCGTGACGGTAAAAAATATGGACAGGCTGGCGCCGGACGGGGAGATCCGCTTATCGACCGCGGAATGGACAAAGGAGGATATTGTACTGGAAGTTTTGGGAGAAGACGCGGCGCAGACAGACCGCTTCGGCATGTCGGGGCTGGAAGACACGGCATTTTTATGGGGACGTCAGCATACGCCCGGCGAGATTGTATGGGAGCAAAAGGAGAGCGGTGACGCCGCCGGCGACGGCGGGGCAGATTCCGCCGGTCCGGAGGCGTGGACGGCGCAGACGGAACATATGGCGGAGGCAAACGGGCTGTATCTGTGCCGGATTCGGGACAGAGCAGGCAATGTCGGAGAAATATCGTGCCGGGTAACGGGAATCGACCGGACACCGCCGACGGTGACATACCGGAAGGAACAGACATGGTATGAAGGAAAATGCGAAGTGAGACTGGAAGGGACGGATCTGCAGCCGGACGGAACA
>CATLGN010000113.1 GCA_949935685.1 uncultured Lachnospiraceae bacterium
ATCGTTCAGAATCGCTTCTTTGTTGCTGATGATCTTCTGATACCGCTTGATCTCATCAGGGGTTTTCATGCGAAGTTCCCGGAGCAGTTCGTCGATCTCCTCTTTGTTTACGATGATTTTCGTATTGGACAGCGCCTGATATTTGCAACTGTCAATATACTGTTCAATTTCATCAATCAACTGCTCTATCTTACTGCTCATGCCCGCACCTTTCATTTCCGGATTCCATATTTTTCATATATCATTCTTTCTACGAAATCAGGAACACAATCGGATATGTTTCCGCCAAAACTTGCAATCTCCTTGACAGTCGTAGAGCTTAAGTATGCATATTCCAGACTGGTAGTGAAAAACATCGTATCCAGCGCGCCTTTCGACAACAGCCTGTTCGTCTGTGCATTCTGCAATTCATATTCAAAATCGGTAATTGCCCGAAGCCCTCTCACAATCACATGAACGTCCTGTTGACCCGCATAGTCAACCAGCAATCCGCTGAACGATTCCACTTTTACATTCGGAATATCTTTTGTAGCATCTTTCAGTATTTTAACACGTTCTTCCACAGAAAACAATGGTGTCTTCTTGACATTATTCAAAACACTTATGATCAATTCGTCAAAAATCGCGGCTGCTCTTGCAATAATATCCAGATGGCCATACGTAACAGGGTCAAAACTGCCCGGGTAAATCGCGCTTTTCATCCCTGCGCCCTCCTCACAAATACATGCTGATTGGTTTTATATTGTTTTACTTTTTCGATCACAAATGCCGACCCCGGTATCCACGAAAAATCCGTGTCCCGAGATGCCTCCACAATGATGCTCGTATCCGGTGTGACAAAGGGACAGCCGGAAAGAATTTCCAGCGTCTGTCGTTCCAGTCCCTTCCGGTACGGCGGATCCAGAAAAATAAGATCGACTTCCGTTTCCCGGATGCGGTTCAGCGCCGAAAACACATCCTGTTGTAACACCACTGCTTTTTCCTGCAGCTTTGTAAACGTGAGATTTTCCCGCAGATATTCGGCTGTACGCCGGTTATTTTCCACGAAATAAGCGCGCCGCGCGCCGCGGCTCAGCGCTTCGATGCCGATGCCTCCGCTCCCGCAGAACAGATCCAGAAAAATGCAGTTCGGTATCTGCGTCTGCAGCATATTGAACAATGTCTCTTTGATTCTGTCTGTCGTCGGTCTCGTGTCCGTCCCTTCCGGGGTTTTCAGCGGCAGCCGGCGGGCAGTTCCCGCAATCACTCTCATATTGATTCTCCTGCACCGTTATGTGCTATGCTCTTACTTTGGTTCCCCTGGTATCCCGTTTTCCGATCTTCATTTTCTGCAAGTCCAGCGACTTGCTCTTATAAGGGATCTTATACTCTGTCCCGGCATCGGTATAATACACGGCTTCCACCAGATCGCCTTCGTCCAGTTTCATTCCCCGCACGCCGAGCGCGTTTTTTTTCTTTTCCGGAATTTCTTCCAGTGAAAATTTGAGAAAGTATCCGCCCGCGGTCTGTAATACAATATCACGCTGCTCCCGAAGTGTTGTAACGCCGATCACCGCGTCGCCTTCCTGCAGTTTCGTTGCCGCCACCATACGCTTTGCCACATCAAATTCCCCGCCGTCCACAATTTTCACCATCGCCAGCTTTGTGACAAAGACTACCCGGCGCAGATGCAGTTCCCGCTGGTCTGCGGCATACACGATCTGCTCCGTGGCGGAATCATAATTACTGATGTTGTCAAGCGGCACGCCCTTGTCCCGGAATTTGCCATACGGCACGTCCATGACCTTGATCGTATGCAGCGTTCCCGTATCGGTAAAAAGGCAGATGCGCCCGTTGTTTTTACAGGAAAAGACAAAACAGTTCTCGCCGTCCGCCGCCTCCCGGCTCCGCTCATAGGCCGCCATGTCGATCGTTCTCGCATAGCCGAAACGGTCCAGCAGAAAGACAACGTCCATCTCCTCCGGCTTCTTTTCCGCAAAAACCGCCTCCACGCCGTCTTCCACAACCGTCCTCCGTTTTCGCCCGTAAGCCTTTTTCAGCGCTTCCAGTTCCTGCAGAATCACGGTCGCCATGGAATCTCTGCGCTCCAGTATATCCTCATAGCGGTAAATATTGGCAAGCGTTTCCTCATGCTCTTTTACAAGCGCGTCCAGTTCCAGCCCGATCAGTTTATACAGGCGCATTTCCAGAATGGCGTTTGCCTGCCGTTCGGTAAAACGAAGCATCTGCGCCATCACCTGTGACTCTTTGGACTTGAACCGGATGCCTTCCGTTTTCCCTTCCACCAGGCAGTTTTTCGCCATGGTGCGGTCCCGGGAGCCCCGCAGGATTTCGATAATCAGATCGATCACATTGCAGGCTTTGATCAGCCCTTCCTGAATCTCCTTTTTCTCCTGTTCCCGCGCCAGCAGCGTCGTATACTTACGCTCCATCAGCGCAAACTGGAAATCCACGCTCGCTTTGATGATTTCTTTCAGTCCCATCGTCTCCGGGCGTCCCTGCGAAATGGCGAGCATATTGACGCCGAACGTATCTTCCAGACGGGTTTTTTTGTAGAGCATATTTTTAAAATTCTCCACATCCGCGTCTTTGCGCAGTTCGATCACGATACGAATGCCCTCTTTCGAAGACTGATTGGAAATATCCACAATATCCGCCGTCTTTTTCGTCTCCGCCAGCGCGGCCACGTCGGACAGAAATTTGGAAATGCCGGAACCGATCATCGGATACGGGATCTCGGTGATAACCAGGTTGATCCGGCCGCCCTTTCCCTTTTCCGTCCCGACTTTTCCCCGGACTTTAACCTTGCCCATGCCCGTCTCGTAAATCTCCCGCAATTCCGATTTATTGATAATAATGCCGCCGGTCGGAAAATCCGGCCCCTTGATATATTTCATCAGTCCGGCGGTGTCGATGTCCGGGTTTTGTATATACGCCCTGACGGCATTGATAACTTCTTCCAGATTGTGAGGCGGAATGCTGGTAGCCATGCCGACCGCGATGCCTTCCGCGCCGTTGATCAGCAGATTGGGAATCCGCACCGGCAGAACCGACGGCTCCTGCTCTGTCTCGTCAAAATTGGGAATAAAATCCACGACATTTTTGTCCAGATCGGCCAAAAACGCTTCCTGCGTAATCCGCTGCAGCCGCGCTTCCGTATATCGCATGGCCGCCGCGCCGTCTCCCTCGATATTGCCGAAATTACCGTGCCCGTCGATCAGCGGCAGCCCTTTTTTAAACTCCTGCGTCATCACCACGAGCGCTTCGTAAATCGAGCTGTCTCCGTGGGGATGATATTTTCCCATCGTATCGCCAACGATACGCGCGCTCTTGCGATAAGGCCTGTCATAGCGGATACCCAGTTCATACATATCGTAGAGCGTGCGCCGCTGGACCGGTTTCAGCCCGTCGCGCACATCGGGCAGCGCCCGGGCAATGATTACGCTCATGGCATAATCGATATAGGATTTCTGCATCACTTCCGAATACTCGGTTTTGATAATTCTCTCGTCCATATGTCAAGGCTCCTATATATCAAGCTGTGCGTCGGTGGCATGCCGGTAGATAAACGATTTGCGGGGCGGCACCTCCGTCCCCATCAGCATTCCCGTCACATCGGAAGCCATACGGGCATCCTCGATTTCCACCAGCTTCAGCATTCTGGTCTCCGGGTTCAGCGTCGTCTCCCAGAGCTGCTCCGCGTCCATCTCTCCCAGCCCCTTATACCGCTGCAGCGTAAACGGCCCCTTATGCCGTTTCCGATAACGCTCCAGCGCCTTATCGTCATACAGATATTCCTCCGCGCCTTTGGACGGCATGGCCTTATATAACGGCGGCATGGCGATGTAGACATGGCCTTCATAGATCAGCTCCGGCATAAACCGGTAAAAGAGCGTCAGCAGCAACGTGGAAATATGCGCGCCGTCCACATCCGCATCGGCCATAATAATAATTTTGTCATACCGCAGTTTTGTAATATCAAAATCATTGCCGTAGCCCTCGGAAAAGCCGCAGCCAAAGGCGTTGATCATCGTCTTGATCTCCGCATTGGCAAGCACTTTGTCGATGCTGGCCTTTTCCACATTCAGGATCTTACCCCGGATGGGAAGAATGGCCTGATAGAGGCGATTGCGGGCCGTTTTCGCGCTGCCGCCCGCGGAATCTCCCTCCACGATAAAAATTTCACATTTCGAAGCGTCCCGGCTCTCGCAGTTGGCCAGCTTGCCGTTGGAATCAAAGGAAAACTTCTGCTTCGTGAGCATATTGGTTTTGGCCTTTTCCTCAGTTTTGCGTATCTTCGCCGCCTTCTCCGCACAGCCGATGATATTTTTCAGCACTTCCAGATTGCGGTCGAAATACCGCTGTATCTCGTCTCCCGTCACTTTGGCCACCGCCTTGGCAGCGTCCTGATTGTCCAGCTTCGTCTTGGTCTGTCCCTCGAAGCGGGGATCGGGATGTTTGATCGATACCACCGCCGTCATACCGTTGCGCACATCGGCGCCCGTAAAATTCACGTCTTTTTCCTTTAAGATATTCAGCTCCCGCGCGTAATTATTGATGACCGAAGTAAACACCGTCTTAAACCCGGTCAGATGCGTGCCGCCCTCCGCATTGTAGATATTATTGCAAAATCCCAGTATATTTTCATGAAATTCATTGATATACTGGAACGCGACTTCCACGGAAATGCCTTCGCTCTCCCCGCTGCAATAGATCACGTCATGAATCGCGTCCTTTGACTGATTCATATCCTTGATAAATCCGGTAATGCCGTCCGGTTCATGAAATTCCAGAATTTCCGGCTCCTCTTCCCGCCTGTCTTCAAACACAATCGTCAGCGCCGGATTCAGATAGGCCGTCTCATGCAGACGGCTCTTCACCTCGTCCTCTTTGAACCGTGTGCGGTCAAAAATCGTATCATCCGGCAAAAATGTGACGGTCGTCCCCGTCTCCCGCGTCCTGCCGACAACCGGCAGCAAACCATCCTGCAGCTCCGTAACCGGATTGCCACGCTCATACCGGTCCTCATAGACATGGCCGTCGCGTTTGACCTGTACGGTCAACCATGTGGAAAGCGCATTGACAACAGAGGAACCAACGCCGTGCAGACCGCCGCTCGTCTTATAGGAAGCGTCGTCAAACTTGCCGCCGGCATGCAGCGTCGTAAAGACCAGCCGCTCCGCGCTGATGCCCTTTTCATGCATTCCCACCGGAATGCCACGCCCGTTATCGGAAACCGTCGCGGAACCGTCCGCGTGCAGCGTCACCGTAATCATGCTGCAATATCCGGCCAGATGCTCGTCCACCGCATTATCCACAATTTCATAGATCAGATGATTCAGCCCTTTTGTCGATACACTTCCGATATACATGCCCGGACGCATCCGCACCGCTTCCAGCCCTTCCAGCACCGTAATGCTCGAAGCGTCATAGGTCTCCTTATTCGCCATGCCAGTAACCTCTCTCCGCAAATTTTATCCTTTACAAATATATACCATACCGGAGAGGTTCGTCAAATATTGTTTTCTGATCCGGGAAAAACGGAACTGATATGTTATCAGGCAGAGGCAGAGCCGGTGATATGCCGCAGGTGACTTGCGCAGGATATTAGAATTTCTTACTATTTCGTCACTTCCTGCAATTTCCGGGCATGGATGCCCGGAAAAGGCCGACCTGCACCCGGACGGCGCATAGAGGCCGGTTGCGTGCCTGACAAAAAACTGTCGCCGAAATATTTAGAAATTCTTATATCCGCAGCCTGGAACCTGTGGCAGACCACCGGTACAAATCACTCTCCTCCTCACGACAACCCGATCATATGATAAATCGCCTTCAAATCCGTGTGTTCCCGCACAATATCCGCCAGCAGATCATACTGGCTGTTTTTATAGGTCAGGTAATCCATCTGTCTTTTGCCGGTCCATGCCAGCCCCTTTCTGTCAAACAGAAGCTGAATGAGATTATTGCGAAAACTCCCGGACTCAAATATACCGTGCACATAAGTCCCCATACAATTCCCCGAAACATAACCGTCCAAC
>CATLGN010000114.1 GCA_949935685.1 uncultured Lachnospiraceae bacterium
GATCGCCACCTGTCTGGCGTCCTTTGTGGGGACAGTGGCAATGGCGCTGTTGGCAAACTACCCGTTTGCGCTGGCGCCCGGTATGGGGCTGAACGCCTATTTTGCCTTTACGGTATGCGTCGGCTGGGGATACGACTGGCGTGTGGCGTTGATGGCTGTCTTTATCGAGGGCCTTATCTTTATCGTATTGTCTCTGACAAACGTAAGGGAGGCCATTTTTAATGCCATTCCCAGTACGCTGAAAAAGGGGGTCAGCGCCGGAATCGGCCTGTTTATCGCCTTTATCGGGCTGCAGAACGGACATGTAGTCGTAAACAACGATTCTACCCTGTTGTCTTATGTGGATTTTGCCGGAGCCTTTCATACGGAAGGCATCTGCGCCATCCTTGCGCTGATCGGTCTGCTCCTGACTGCCATTCTCTATGTGAAAAAAGTGAAGGGTTCCATTTTAATCGGTATCGTGGCAACGTGGGTTCTCGGCATGATCTGCGAAGCGACAGGCCTGTATACCGTGACCCCTGAGGCCGGTTTTTATTCTCTCTATCCGACGTTTGCACTGACGGATTTCACGGCGATCGGCAAGACGTTCGGGCAATGCTTTATGGGCGATTATTCCAATGTGAGCATTACCAACTTTATCGTAATCGTATTTGCATTTCTGTTTGTGGATATGTTTGACACGATCGGTACACTGATTGGCGTTGCCACAAAAGCCGACATGCTCGACAAAAACGAAAAACTGCCGCGCATAAAGAGCGCGCTGCTGGCAGATGCGATCGCGACGTCCGTGGGCGCGGTATTCGGCACTTCCACAACGACGACCTTTGTGGAGAGTTCTGCCGGCGTGGGCGCGGGCGCAAGAACCGGACTGGCATCCGTGGTAACGGGTCTGCTGTTTCTGGTTGCCATTTTCTTTGCGCCGATCTTTACGGCAGTCCCGGGCTTCGCAACGGCGCCGGCTCTGATCTTCGTCGGCTTCCTGATGCTGTCCGCCGTCGTTCGGATCTCTTTCGACGATGTGGCCGAGGCGATTCCCGCTTACCTCTGCCTGCTGGCAATGCCGTTGATGTACAGCATTTCCGAAGGAATTGCCATCGGCGTCATCTCCTATGTCGTGATCAACCTTTTCTGCGGAAAGGCAAAAAAGATCACACCGCTGATGTATGTACTGGCGGTACTGTTCGTATGCAAGTATATTTTCCTGTAAAAGAAAAACAGGCACAGAAAAAAGGTCCGGGGCCGCATGGCATGCCGGGCCTTTTTTATTCCTGATATGCCGTATATCCCTTGCAGACGTCCACCCATTCCGCATGACCGGAATATTGTTCCAGTTCCGGAATCGTCAGTTCAATCGCGCTGTTTGCGCTGCCGCAAGCCGGAAATACCGTGGCAAAGCGCTTCAGCGACACATCCAGACAGATCGCCACGCCTTCGTTGACCGCAAACGGGCATACACCGCCCACCGCATGACCAACCAGCGTTTCCGCCTCCTGTGGGGAGAGCATCTTTGCTTTCGTGCCAAACCGGGCCTTATACTTGGGATTGTCAATCTTCGCATCCCCGGCCGTCACGATCAGTAGCGCATGGCCGTCCACCATAAAGGAGAGCGTCTTCGCAATCCGCTGCGGTTCACAATGCAGCGCGGCAGCAGCCAGTTCCACCGTCGCGCTGGACATCGCCAGCTCCTGCACCCGTTCCTCCATTCCGTATTTCCTGAAATATGCTTTTACCTTATCAATCGCCATTGTCTTTCTCCTTTCGCATTCTCGCAACACTTTGACAGCCGCGCCGGAATCTGTTATAATCAATCCATTTTAACAGAAACACGCGACAGGCACAAGCCTGACGATTCCGAACACACGACAAACGCACGAATGAACAAACTATGAACATTTCGTAAACTAAGCGGGACAGAGACGGAAAAAGTCTGCAATGCAGTATCATTCCGGCAGGTGCGCAGCGTTCCGGCCGTACACCTTGCGGAGGGTATTAGCAGTTCTTACCACTGTGCCCCGGCCCGCAATTTTCGGACAGGGACGTCCGAAAAAGTCCGACCTGCGCCCGGATGGCGCATGGAGGACGGTTGCACGCCTGCCGGTAATTCGTCGCCACAGCGGTTAGAACTGCTTATGCCTGTAGCCCGGTGTACGGCCGGAACGCTGCGCATCTGCCGGAAAAGAAATCTTGTCAGGACTTTTTCCGTTTCTATCCTTTACGCATGCTAAGTTCATAATTTGTTCATTCATGCGTTTGTCGTGAAAGTTCTGCAATGCACCATTGACCAGATTTACCTTTATACCGTATAATATCTGCGTAGGAAGAATGTACCACAAAATTATACGGCAATATGTAAAGGAGAGGAAGGGACCCGTGAAACAGTTTTTTGGCAGGAGTCAGAGTGGAGATTTAAAAGAAGCCGTCCGTGGACTGTCCAGTCCGCAATTCATTATGCTCTTTTCAAACAGCGAACAATTCGAAGCACATGTGAAGAAGCTGGAGGAATTATACCCGAAAGTACCCAGTATCGGATGCATCGGTATGAGTTACGACACCAAAGTTGTGGAAAAAGGCGTGGGTGTGGCCGCCTTTTACGATGGCGTCAGCGCCGCCGCCAATGTATTGGAGCATGTATCCACCATGCCCGTAAAATATATCAGCCGTCTGCAGCAGGATGTCAACAGGATACAGGGTTCCCGGCGCGATACGGTATGTATCGATTTTTGTGCCGGAAACGACGCCTGTGTACTGACTACCATATACAGTGTACTGCGGCAGAGCGGTATACCGCTCGTAGGCGGTACGGGGGATGCCGGCAAGGTATCGGCAAACGGGATTGTCTATGAAGACGCCGTCGCATACGGGCTGATCCGCAACCATGGCGGCAAAGTAAAAGCATACAAGGAAAATATATACCATCAGATGGGGAACTACCGTTTTATCGCCTCCAAAACCGATAAGGCAAATTATGTCATTGGAGAGTTAAACGGGAAATCAGCCAAACAGGTATATCAGAGCATTCTCCACGTAACCGAAAAGGAGATTCTGACACAGACATTTAAAAATCCGTTTGGCAAGGTAAATGGAAATGACACCTGTATCATATCCATCAAGGAAGTGAGCGGAAACGCACTGACCTGTTTCCGGCAGGTAAACGATTCCGACGTATTGATTCTGCTGGAACTGGGTGATTACAAAAGTATTGTCAAAAATACCATTCGTCAGATCCGCAGCGACTTTTCCCGTATTTCGGCAGTATTTTCCATTAATTGTCTGTTCCGCTATCTTTTATTCAGCGAAAACCACTATATGGAAGACTACCTGAAAGAAATGAGTGTTCTGGGGAATCATGTCGGACTTGTGGGATATGGCGAACATTACAATAACCAGTTTGTAAACCAGTCCATGACCTGTGTGGTATTTGAATAAAAGGAGAACAAAATGGCATTGAAAGTACATAAAAAGAAACATCTGACAAAAGCAGAGGAACTGTATCCGGTACTGCATGTCGCAAGCAGTCTGAAAGATTTTCAGAAAGAGATCATACAACAGGAAGTGGCCTCTCTGCGGGAACTTGGTATGATCAGCGCTTCGTTTCACGGTGTTCTGGGAGAATCCGAGCACTTTCAGGAAAAACTGCAGGATTTCGAACAGGTATTTTCCAATATCAATCTCGTAACAGAACAGTTTACCACGTTGAAAACCGAAATCGAACACTCCGTGGAACAGGCGCAGGAAGAAGTTCAGGAACTGAAAAACAGTTCCCGGCAGGTGGAATCCCATTTCAGCGAAATGGAGCAGACATTCGAACAGTTTCAGGCCGCTCTGAAAAAAATCAAAAGCTGTACGGGTAAGATCGTTTCCATCGCCGAACAGACCAATATTCTGGCGCTGAACGCCACAATCGAGGCAGCGCGGGCCGGCGAACAGGGAAAGGGGTTCGGCGTTGTGGCCGTGGAAGTGAAAAATCTCGCGGATGAAATCAAAAATCTGATCTCCGAGGTGGATACGAGCATTACCGAAGTCGAACAGGGCACCGATCAGTTGAACTACTGCATCAGCACTTCTCAGGAAGCATTGACACAGAGTATGCAGAAGGTCGATGAAACCTACGATACCTTCGATCAGATCACCCGCTCCGCGGAAGGCGCAACAGCCGTTCAGGATGAAATTTCCGGCGTCATCGATGAATCCAGATCGGAACTGCAGCAACTGTGCCAGTTCTTTGATCAGACAAAAGACCAGTATCAGAGTGTTATGAGCCATATCCGTCAGGCCAGCAATCTGGGGACGACCAAAAGCGCCATGTTTGAAAATATGGACAATATGCTGTCACAGATTTCCCCGATTGTCAATGACTATACGGCCGGGAGGTAAACGGCCGCAGCAAAGCGCGCAGGTGCGGTCACGCTTTCGCGTCATAATGTCTTTTCTGTCAAATAAAAACCACCCCTGCACACAAACCGGCGCGGGGTGGTTTTTCCGTTTAGTCTTTATCTCTGTATTGGTTTCTTCTGCAAATGCAGGGCGCCCTGAACGGATAACAAAGATACTGATCAAAATTGCTGCTTATCTACACGCTGTTTTAAAACCACAGCTAAAATGGCAGATAAAATCCTTGCAAAAACCGTACTCCACCAAATCACAATCTGCCCGCCAAACAAAGGCGGTAAAATAAGCATCAGCGCCAGCATGAACAACGGCTCTATGAATGTCAGAATATAAGAATAGGCACTCTTTTCCGTTGCATAAAAACTTGCTGTCGTAATACGCAAAATCGCAACAAACGGTACAGAAACCAGAAAAACCGGCATAATTTGGGCAATCTCCGCATTCACTTCACCGGATGCCCCAAATAAGATTCCCAGACTTCCCTTTGTCACATACATAATAATGCAGCCGGCCACAGACAGAGCAAATGCAAACCCATAAGCTAATTTCCGTACATATTTCAAATCACCCCAGTTTCTTTCACCATAGCACTGGCTGATCAGCGGCTGGCTTCCGTCCCCAACACCCTGTAAAATCAAATAGATAATACAGATGACATATGCAATACACGCATATGTGGCGATTGCAGGCTCTCCGCCGTAAGAAACGGAAAAACGGTTGATAATAATCAAAGAGATATTCGGCGACATCGCAAGCCCAAAAGGAGCAATCCCAATTTTAATTACGGAAGCCGATACCGCCCCCATTTTTGACAGGGGAATACGAAGTGTAAACTGCTTTTTCCTCAATAAATAAACCAACGCAATCAACATGGTAACACCCTGTCCGATAATGGTAGCCCATGCCGCGCCTGCAACCCCCTGTTCCAGCACCCATACAAACACATAATCCAAAATGATGTTTGTAATAAATCCTGCAATCATGGAAACCATTGCATAAAAAGAACCTCCATGATTACGGATAAAAGGAACCAGCCCCGTACCGATTACCTGCAGAGCCGCTCCTATGGCAATCACAGCAATATATTCTTCTCCTAAAGAAAGAAGCTTCCCGCTTGCTCCTAACAGTCTTAAAAGAGGGCTGTTCAAAAAGAAAATGGAAACTGTCAGTATAATGCTCGAAATAATCAGGAGCCATAATGCACCTGCTGTAAACGCTTTTGCCTCGGCATCTTTCTTTTCTGCCTGATTGATTGCATAATAAATTGCGCCGCCCATACCGATTCCGGTTCCCAACGCCTGAATGACAGCCACTATCGGATAAGCAATATTTACGGCAGAAAGTCCCAAATCACCGATACTGTTTCCGACAAAAAATCCATCTACAATCGTGTAAATCCCCGACAGTGCAAAGGATAATACAGAAGGTATCACATATTGAAAGAACGTTTTTACGTCACGCATTTGTTTTACTACTCCTTTATTTTAGTCCGTACATGTACTATATTTAGTATAGTCCGTATACGTACTAATTGTCAAGAAAATTTAAAATTTTTCAATTTATCGACTTCTTACGGGCGCATATAATTTTTTACTTTGCAGGACACAGATTCCAATAAAAAATAC
>CATLGN010000115.1 GCA_949935685.1 uncultured Lachnospiraceae bacterium
GAACCTGATCGCAGAAAAATACGGCCGGATGATGGAGAGCACCGATCCGGAGGGCTACCGCGAGATTGCGGACAGATTCCCGGAGATTCCCGAGGAGAAAAAAGAAATTATAGAGGAGATTGTGAAAATTCAGGTCGGCTGGATGGAAATCTGTGCGCAGAAATATCCGAAAGCCGCCGTGATGGCCCGCAGCATCCATACGAGCGAGGACAGTCTGTACAATACGTCCTATGAGACATATCTGCGCGGAGAGATCTCGACGTATTCCGACAGAACGCTGGATCTTTACGGCAGGTTTATCGCATCGCTGTGCCAGGCGGAACGGAATCTGGCAGAAGAGACCATTGGCAATTCCGCGAAGCTTTACGGCTATGCGTCGCTTGACGAACTGGAGCGCAAACTGTAGGAAATCGGCGATTTAGGGCAGATTCTGCGATTCTTATTGGTTGAACATAAACTGACATCTGTTTATAATGAATATAGGCGATAAATGCTGGAACGAAAAGAATTTTAGTGAACGGAGGTTAATTATGGAACAACTGAGTGTAGCGGATACGAAAGATAACGAACAGGTTTTCAAATTACTTTCCGATTTGATTCACGCAAACAAAGAATTTCAGATTATGATAACAGTTCCTTCTGCGGGACACCGGGAAGAACCCGGTACATTGTACGATGAGAGCAGGACGCCGGAGCGCGATCTGGAGAAAGATGTCACCAATATGATTCACGAGATCGGCGTGCCTGCGCACATCAAAGGGTATCAATATCTGCGCGAGGCGATTATGATGTCCGTTCAGGATGTGGAAATGCTGAATTCCATCACCAAGATACTCTATCCCACCATCGCCAAGAAGTTTCAGACGACATCGAGCAGAGTGGAGCGCGCCATACGCCATGCCATCGAAGTGGCGTGGAACCGCGGCAAGATGGAAACATTGGACGCCATGTTCGGCTACACGATCAACACAGGAAAAGGAAAACCGACCAATTCCGAGTTTATAGCCCTGATTGCCGACAAAATCCGCCTGCAATACCGAAATTAACCTTCCCATTTCAAAAAGATAATGGTATAATGTCCACGAAGGCAATAAGCCATGCGAAAACAGGCAGAGGCAAACCGGCTGCGGGCAGACGGATTTGACGCTGCCGGGTTTCATAGGGCGCAGCCCGTGAGCCGGACGGAGCGAAGCGAAGTCAGGCGGGAGCGCAGCCCGTGAAACTATGGGGAAGGTACAAAATAACAAAGGAATTAATGAGAGGATAGCTATGAAACACATTTTATTTGCAGCATCAGAGGGGGTTCCATTTATTAAGACAGGCGGTCTGGCCGATGTGGTCGGTTCGCTTCCCAAATGTATCGACAAAGAATATTTCGACGTACGGGTTGTCATGCCCAAATATCCCTGCATGAAGCAGGAAGTAAAAGACAAAATGACATATGTGTCGCATTTCTATATGGATTATAATTTCAAGAGCGAATATGTGGGAATTTTGCAGGCGGAAGTGGACGGCGTAACATTTTATTTTATCGACAACGAGGAGTATTTCGGGGGAATGAAACCGTATGGGGATGATACGCTCTGGGAGATCACCAAGTTTGCGTTCTTCTCCAAAGCGCTGCTTTCCATTTTGCCGGTCGTTAATTTCCGGCCGGAAGTGATTCACTGTCATGACTGGCAGACGGGTCTTGTGCCGGTTTATCTGAAGGAACGTTTTCAGGACAATGATTTTTACCGTGGCATCAAAACGGTTATGACGATACATAATCTGAAATTCCAGGGCAAGTGGGATGTCAAGACAGTGAAGCAGATCACCGGACTTTCGGACTACTTCTTTACGCCCGACAAGCTGGAATGCTACAAGGACGCCAATCTGTTAAAGGGCGGTCTTGTCTATGCGGATGCCATTACAACCGTCAGCGATACCTATGCGGAAGAAATCAAGACAGACTTCTACGGTGAAGGTCTGAACGGCCTGCTCTGTGCGCGCAGCGGCGATCTTCGCGGTATTGTGAACGGAATCGACTATGATGATTTTAATCCGCAGGAAGATTCCTATCTGCCTTATCGGTATAATGCGGTGAATTTCCGCAAGGAAAAGATTAAGAATAAGAGAGAGCTCCAGAAGGAACTGGGGCTGGAGCAGGACGACAAGAAGTTTATGATCGGTGTTGTCTCCCGTCTTACGGACCAGAAAGGTTTTGACCTGATTTCCTGTGTCATGGATGAACTGTGTCAGGACAATATCCAGCTCGTGGTATTGGGAACAGGGGAAGCGCAGTATGAAAATATGTTCCGTCACTTTGACTGGAAATATGCCGGTAAGGTTTCTGCGAATATCTATTATTCCGAAGAACTGTCCCATAAAATATATGGCGCCTGCGATGCCTTTTTGATGCCTTCTCTGTTTGAGCCCTGCGGTCTCAGCCAGTTGATGGCGCTGCATTACGGTACGGTGCCGATTGTACGCGAGACGGGCGGTTTGAAAGATACGGTGGAGCCATACAATGAATACGAGAGCACCGGAACCGGATTCACCTTCACCAACTATAACGCACATGAAATGCTCGGGGCAATCCGCTATGCAGAACGCATTTACTATGATAAAAAGCGGGAGTGGAACAAAATCGTGGATCGTGCCATGGCCACTGACTTTTCGTGGAATGTATCTGCAAAGAAATATCAGGAAATGTACGACTGGCTGATTGGATAGCAACGTCGGAATGAAAAGAGAATCGCGAAAACGCGATTCTTTTTTTATGGCAATATTTATTTGACAATCGCGTTATACGAAAGTATAATCGATATTATACAAGTGTATAACGAAAGGGGAGAATATGATTCATGGGAACTATTTTGAAAAAGTTGGGGGAAGCGGAGCTGGAAATTATGCAGGCTGTCTGGAACAGTGAAAAGCCTGTGACTTCAAACTATATTTTAAACGAACTGCGGGGGCGGAGGCAATGGCAGCTTTCCACATTGATGACTTCATTATCGCGGCTGTCCGATAAGGGGTTTATTCGCTGTGACCGTTCAACGGGAAGTAATCTGTACACCGCAGCCGTCTCTGAGAATGATTATAAGGCCGGAGCGAGCAGACATTTTCTCGAAAAGCTCTACAACAATTCCATACAAAACATGATCGCTACGCTGTACAGTCATAAAGAGATTAAGGATTCTGATATTGAAGAACTCAGAAGTTTTCTGGATCAACTGGAGGCGGAACGATGACAACGATATTGTTACTCTTTTTGGGCACTTCCCTGTCAGCCGGATTGATCGTTCTTATATTGATCGTTTTGTCACCATTTTTAGATAAGCGATATGCGGCAAAGTGGAAATATCTGATCTGGATATTTCTTGCACTGCGCCTGCTTGTCCCTTTCAGCGGAGCGGACGGGCGTCCTGCTGCGGAGTGGTTGTCGCGGACGGGAACGCAGACTGCGGCGGGGCCGGAAAAAGCAGACCCAGACATAACGGCAGACGGAATCGGGCGTGCCGGCCGGATTATTGTCGAACTGCCGGCCGGAATGACAACGCCGATGATACCGCAGAGCGTGCTGCGGTCCGAAGAAAGCAATACAGGCATTACGCTGCTCGACGTCGCGGCGTTTGTCTGGATGGCCGGCAGCCTGATTTTTATATCCGTGCATGTTATCAGTTATTTTCACTGTAAGCGGCAGGTAATGCAAAAGGGGAGAATGGTAAAAGACGTACATATTTTACGGCAGGTATCCGAACGGAAACGCGAATTACAGATCAGACGCACCATCCGGGTGATGACATATGCAGAAGCCGGAAGTCCAATGGTCATCGGTTTTCGCAAACCTGTCTTGGTTCTGCCGACAGAGCAGTACAGCGCGGAAGAATTGTTTTTTATTCTGAAACATGAGATGATTCACCTCAAACGGGGCGACATCTGTGTTAAGCTGCTTCTTGTTATGGCGAACGCCGTTCATTGGTTTAATCCTGTTATCTGGATGATGCGGAGAGAAGCCGCGGTTGATATGGAATTATCCTGTGACGAACGCGTTACACAGGGGCTGGATGATGCGGTACGGAAAGCATACACGGAAACATTGTTGTCCGTGCTTCAGAAAGGATTTGTCAGGAAAACGGTTTTGTCAACACAATTTTACGGGGGAACAAAGATTATGAAGAGACGGTTTCAAAATATATGGATCAAAAACGCGAAGAAAAACGGGATTTTTGTTTTGATCTGCGCGGTCATTTTAACAATCAGTCTGGGGACGCTGGTAGGCTGCAGCGCTGCAAAGGAGGATACGGCAGTTTCCGTTGACGATAACACACCGGAGATGACAATTTCCCTTGACAATGACATATTGGAAACGACGATGACGCTTTCTTTTGTAAAAGAAGGGGAGACGGAGCAGAAACAGGTTTGCCTTGCGGCAGGAGACGGATATTATCTCTACCTGCCTGACGGTGAGTGGCGGCAATCCGGTTCGGATATGTGGGCGGCGGTTGCAAACGAACAGGTTCGGCTTTGGATTGTGCATTCCGAAGATAAATCGATCGATTCTGCCGGTCAGGAACTGGCGGATGACGGCTATGTGACAGAGGAGGGGGTTCACAGGCGCAAAGAGGAAGAAGATCTGATATATCATGTCGAATTGCGGGCATCCGGAAATGACGTATGGGAAATATTCTACTGTTATCCGGTTGATTCCGAGGAAGGGTGGGGGAGAGAACTGCCCGTGATAGCGGATACGTTTGGGGTAACGGCTGCGGCGGATGAAGAAAGCGAAAACGGCGGTCAGACTGGCGATACCGGTGCATATGTCGGAACGATGAATCGGATCTATCGCTATGTTGGCCGTCTGATAAATCTGGTGATATAAGCGCGTATTTGGGAGCGGCAGACTGCCGGACGGCGCAGAGACGGCATGTGCCGATGGGAAAATAGGGGGGAGAGAAATTCTCCCCCTATTTATTTTATTCACTTTCCGACCGCCATCATTTTCAGGACATGCTGCGCATATGCCTGAAAAGCGGCTCTGTCTTTTTTCAGCGAATCCGTCACTTCAAAAAAGAGTTCGGGGCTCTTATAATCCCGTTTGAAAAACGGTTCAAACACAACATCCCACTGTGGCAGGTAGGTGGAATATTTCCGGGTGTAGCAGTTATGCGCCTTAGCCTGTGTCCGGTTTTGCCTGTCCGCGTATTTGGCGATGGACTTATGAATGGCGTTATCTTCCAGTGGCAGGTAATAGTAATCGGGATAATTGGAATAAAAGTATTTCATTTCTTCTTCGTAAAGCGGAACCCGCAGAATACCGGCGGCGCCGTTCCCGGAGAAATAGCATCCCTCCGCGCTGCAGAAGATTTCTTTCGGAAGCGGCGCGGGAAAGCTGAGTTTCATAAAGAGCTCCTGCCGGCTTGTCCCATCCATTTCCCGATACCGATTGGCCTGTACTTTTTTCACCTTTGTCTGGGCGGAAAAAATATTGCCGTATGCCAGAACCGGCAGGATATGGAACATCCCGGCGAGGTCATCGGCGTTATGGCGGATGATGGCGTTCAGGGCGGCGTTTGTATGATTTTTCACATAGTCGTGATAAATTTCAATCAGTTGGCCGCCGTCGTAGGGATCGTCCCGATGCAGGTCAAGAAACTGCTCCAGTGTTTTCTGCTTACAGTTCGGAAGTCTCAGAAACTCCCGGAACGGTGCGGTGCGTCTGTAGAGATCGATTCCCGTAAAGTCGGAAAAATGCCAGGGCAGGCCATATTGCCGGCATTTCTGTAAAATGAACGGCAGATCGAAATTGTTTCCGTTAAAATGCACCAGATGGGTGTACTGATACATGGCGAAGTCAAAAAATGCGGCGATGACATTTTTTTCTTCTTCCGGTGAATCGGCCAGCCATTGGATGGTGTTCCACTGTCCGTACTCGCAATAGGCGCAGCCGATCAGATAGAGCGTGGAACTGCCTGCCGCAAAGCCGGTTGTCTCGATGTCTATAAAAAGCACCCGGGACAGGGGAAC
>CATLGN010000116.1 GCA_949935685.1 uncultured Lachnospiraceae bacterium
CAGCGCCACCTTGTGAATATTCATCGTGGACTGGCGGATTTCCGCCAGCCGGGTTTTTCCGGTCATATAATTGTCTGCAATGTTGGCGGCGTTGGCGTTGACATTTCGGATACTGGAAACAGCCAGGAGATTGGAGAGCAGCGCCACGATTCCAAGCAGGGCAATCGGCAGTATCAGGCTGGATTTCAGACTCATTTTTTTCATATTCTCACGTTCCTCCGAAGCGGATTTATGGGGCGGTAACGCCTTCGACCATGGTATCAAGCAGTTCCTGCAGATTTTCCCCGTCAGGATTGCCGGCTGCCATTTTCAGGCCAAATGCCGTGACGGGGTCCCAGTAATTGCCGCCGATTCTCTGCAGGCACGAATATTCGGACTGTGCGATCAGAGCGGTGATGGCGGGAGAGTTCCGCACGGCTTCGGAGCCGGCCGCATTGATATTGGAAGGGCCCTGGCCGCGCATTTCGAATCTGCGCTGCTGGTTCGCCTCATTGGTAATCCACTCGGCAAGCAGGCAGGCCCAGGCGTAATGCGGCGAATAGGCGTTGACGCCGATCAGCTTGTAACCGGAAAAGGATGCCATCTGGATTTGGCTTCCGTCACAGGTATAGGTGGGAAGTTTGGCGGCGGCATAGTGGCTGCCCCAGGCTTCCTGTACGGCAACGGCATTCCAGACGCCGCTGATGCCTGCCACAGCGGCGCCGTTTTGCACGCCGGATATGAATGCGCTGTCGTCTCCGTTTGAGAATCCCGGATGCGCCGCAATCCTGAGCATGGCCCGCGCCACGTCGATACCGTCGGCCCGGCTGCCCGAACCGTTCCAGGTACAGTAATTGGTGATGCCGTCTTCATTCAGTCCCACGGTCAGTCCGGTATTGCCGAAGAACGCGTAGGTATACCAGCCGGAGGACCAGTCCATGACAAATTTTTTGTCGTGTGCCGCGGCGGCTTGCAGGATGCCGTCGAGTGTGCGTGCGTCTTCCGGGCTGACATATTGTGTGTTGTAGTAGAGAAAATAGCCGTTGTCAGCCGTCAGCGGCCAGGCATACAGCGTGTCGCCCACGGAAGCGGCTTCCACCGCGCCTTCGAGGTTGGCTGCGCGGATGGTTTCCGCGTTTTCGACTGGTTCCAGCGCGCCGGCGGCGACGAGCGTATTCAACTGATCGTCGGCAAAGGCGAATACATCTGCGCCGCCCTCGAGATCGTTCATCAGGGCATCCTTGCATTCGGATTCACTCTGCGGTGAAAAGGTAATGCTGAAATCGGCCTGCCCTTTGTAAGTATCCTGAAATTCTTCCAGTATTTCCCGCAGCAGCGCCTCGTCTTCGGCAGCGCCCCAGACGGTCAGCTCCACCGTGCCGGAATCTGCTTCCCGCTGCTGCTGCAGGGATAAGCCGTCTGTCTCTTGTACGGCGTTTGGGTCTGCAGCGGCCGCGCCGTTTCCGGCTACTGCGCATCCTGTCAATGCCGCGGACAGGAGGAGTGCCAGAAATATTGTATATGATTTTGATTTTTTGTTCCTTGTTTTCATGGATTGTTTCCTGCTACATTGATCTGCTGTCTGATTCCTATGGAAAAAAAGCCTCCCGCCCGATGAAAATACGGTATTTTGAATCAGGACAGGAGGCTTTTGCGTTTTATTTATTTGATTTGGATTAATAGTCCATTGCTTTTTCTTCACCGTTCATGACACGGAGCGCGCCCTGTGCCAGAGCCAGCAGTTCGTCTTCGCCGGGATATACGGTGACGGGAGCGATCCAGCCTGCTTTTTCCTTTAATGCGGTTACGACATAGTTGTCATATGCGATGCCGCCGGTAATAATGATCTGGTCAACCTTACCTTCCAGTACGCATGCCATGGACCCCATGTCTTTTGCAACCTGCAGGATAAAAGCGTCGCGGATTGTTTTGGCTTCCGCGTTGCCCTCGTCTACCATCTTTCCCACATTGCGCATATCGTTTGTGCCGAGGTAAGCGTTAAAGCCGCCGTTGCCGACAATCTTTTTATAAACCTGCGCCTGGGTGTATTCGCCGGAAAAGCACATTTTGATCAGAGAGCCGCTCGGCACGCCGCCTGCCCGTTCCGGGGAAAATGCGCCGTCGCCGTCGAGGGCGTTGAAGACATCAATGACCTGTCCCTTTTTGTGTGCCCCGACCGAAACGCCGCCGCCCATATGTACAACGACAAGATTCAGGGAATCATAGGGCTTTCCGATTTCCTTTGCATAACGCTTTGCCACCGCTTTCTGATTCAGTGCATGGAAAATGCTGACGCGGGGAAGCTCCGGTACGCCCGAATATCTGGCTTCCGGCATCAGTTCGTCTACAACGACAGGGTCTACAATATAAGAGGGAACACCGATCGAATCTGCGATCTCCCGTGCCAGAATGCCGCCGAGATTGGATGCATGCTGTCCCTGTACGCCTGTTTTCAGATCGGCCATCAGTTCGTCCGTTACGGGATATGTGCCGCCGGAGATGGGTTTTAACATGCCGCCGCGCCCTACGATAACGTTCAGGGAATGCAAATCAAAGTTCTTTTCCTGTAACAGGTTTACAATAATATTTTTTCGGAAATCTTTCTGATCCACGATGGAAGCATAGCTTGCGATCTCTTCCGTGGAATGCCGGAGAGTCTCTTCGAATAACAGGGTTTCATCCTCGAATACACCGATTTTGGTGGAGGTGGAACCGGGATTGATGATTAAGCTCTTAATGGACATTGTTTACCTCATTTCTGCGCTGTCTGCGCGTACAGGGAATGATTAGCGGTTATTTTTCATATATTCCGCTACGACTGCGCCCAGAGCCAGGGAGTTTACCTTGACTTCGAAGGAATCGGAGCGGGATGTCAGGATAACGGGAGCCTTTGTGCCGGTCAGCAGATTGCCGTTTACCACATCGGCCGTATGTACCATGGCCTTGTATACCAGATTGCCCGCGTGAATATCCGGGAATAACAGAATATCCGCATCGCCCTGAATGGCACGGTCTGTAGCGCCCTTGTGTTTTGCGGCTTCCGCGTCGATGGCCAGATCGAAGGAGAGCGGGCCGTCCACGATACAGCCGGTGATCTTACCGTCTTTGTTCATCTGTGTCAGCTCGGCGGCCTCCACTGTGGCGGGCATTTTGGGATTTACCACTTCAACGGCGGCAAGAGGCGCCACTTTGGGATTTTCGATGCCGCAGGCCTTTGTTATTTCCAGTGTATTATTGATGATATTGACTTTGTCTTCCAGTGTCGGATAAGGAATGAACGCCACATCCGTTAAAAACAGCAGATGATCGATGCCCTTCACATCAAAAACGCAGACATGGGACAACGCGCTGCCGGTTCGCAGTCCGACCTCTTTGTTCAGCACGCTCTTTAAGAAATCTTTGGTGCTGATCAGCCCTTTCATGTACATATCGGCCACGCCGTCGTGGATCAGCTTTACGGCGGTCAGGGAGGCTTCGATGTCGTCCTTTACATCGATAATCTCAAAATCGGAAATATCGGTCTGTATTTCCTTTGCCACCGCTTCGATTTTTTCTTTGTCTCCGACGAGGATCGCATCTGCAATTTTACGGTCCTTTGCCGCCCGGACTGCTTCCAGTACGGCGGAATCCTGCGCGACGGCGACGGATACTTTCTTCATTTCGAATTCGGATACCCGGGATACCAGTTCGTCAAATGTTTTGCTCATTTGTCACACCTCTTATAATTTGATAATATTTTTGTTCCTCCACCGCTTCGGAAAGAGGAAGAAATGTTCGTTAAAATAATAACACTTACAATAGGAAAGGTCAAGTTATGCCGGACAATTATCACGACAAACGCAAGCGATGGGGCGAAAATCGGAGAAGGCCAGCCAGCGAGATTGCTTTTCGGCGGGGACGGATACGCGCGGCTCTTCGCCGGACTGCGGGCATAAGCGGTTCTAACGGATGCGGCGACAGATAGCGGCAGGCGTGCAACCGTAAGAACCACTAATCCCCTCCGTAGGCGAGGAGCCGCGCGTATCCGTCCCCGCCGAAATATATCCGCATTGCAGGCTTTCTCGATTTCTGCTTCGCCATACGCTTTTGATCAAAATAAAAAATTCGATACTGTAACGCTCCGGGAAGCCGGACGGGAGCCGCGTTTACCGAGCCTACGGAGGGTGTTAGCGGTTCTTGGCGGTTTGTCAGTATCCTGCAATTTCCGTGCAGGGATGCACGGAAAAGGCTGACCTGCGCCCGGATGGCGCATAGAAGCCGGTTGCACGCCTGTCATAGCTGATGCCCAAACCGCTTAGAACCGCTTATACCCGCAGTCCGGCACGGTAAACGCGGCTCCTGCCTGGCTTCCCGGTCAACTTACCCTTAATACAATTTTTCTTTTAACTTCACAGCATACCCTGTCAGGCGTTCACAAAATGTTCATTCCTGCATTTGCCGCAGGCAATTATGGAGCCGAAGTCCGCACGTCATTTTTGTGTCCTGCCCATTCACGCCAGAGGAAGATTGCCAGGAAGACAATGGCGCTGACGATGCCCACCGGATAAGCGATGGCCGTGGACATGTTCAGACATTCGGGCGCCTGGAAGAAATATGTGATGGATACCGCGGACATAAAGGTTGCGGGTAACGCCGCCATATAGCAGGCGATGGGCGGAAAGCCGTTGCGGTGCAGATAAACGGCGCCGGCCCAGAGAACCATCATGGCCAGTGTCTGATTTGACCAGGAGAAATATTTCCATAAAACGGCGAAATTACCCCACTGGGTAAGCAGCGCCCCGACGCCGAGGACCGGGATTGTGAGTAGCGCGCGCTTTTTTATATCGTTCTGATCGATATGGAACCAGTCTGCCAGCGTCAGACGGGCGGAACGGAAGGCCGTGTCGCCGGAAGTGATCGGGCAGGCGATAACGCCGAGCATTGCCAGCACGCCGCCGATGGTTCCCATCATCTTTGTGCAGATTTCATAGACGACGTTTGCCGCGCCGTCTGTCAGCGCCGTGTTCAGGCCGCTGACCGTGCCGTAGAATGTAACGCCTGCCGCCGCCCAGATCAGAGCGATGATGCCTTCTGTCACCATGGCGCCGTAAAAGATATTACGCCCCTCGCGTTCGGAAGTCATACAGCGCGCGACCATCGGAGACTGGGTTGCATGGAAACCGGAAATGGCGCCACAGGCAACGGTGACAAACATCTGTGCCCAGATCGGCGTGCCGCCCGGATGGCCGGTGTCTTCGACGCCGATATATGCCCACATTTCAGGCATAGCCGCGCGATAATCTCCGTTTGTCAGCATGACTGCCATCAGGCCGATGGCCATGATAATCAGACATCCGCCGAAAATGGGATACAGTTTTCCGATCAGTTTGTCGATCGGCAGGAACGTGGCGATCAGATAGTAAATCATAACGACGACGAGCCAGAACGTGGCGTTCATCCAGCCGGGCGTCAGCTTGGCAAGCAGCGCGGCCGGATTTTTGGCAAAATTGACGCCGACAAGGACGAGCAGGATAACGGAAAAGATACGCATGACAAAGAGCATAAATTTTCCGAGGTATATGCCGACGATTTCGGAAATGGATGCGCCGTCATGCCGTTCGCTCATCATACCGGAGAGAAAGTCGTGAACGCCGCCGCCGAGGATTGTTCCGAATACAATCCACAGATAAACGCGCGGCCCCCAGCAGGCGCCTGACAGCGCGCCGAAAATCGGCCCCAGTCCCGCGATGTTCAGAAGCTGGACAAGAAAGAGCCGCCAGGTTTTCATCGGCGCGTAGTCCACGCCGTCGGGATGGACGACCGCCGGCGTCTTCCGGTCGTCCACACAGAAGACCTTTTCCGTCAGTCTGCCATACAGTGCAAACCCCAATATGAGTACAACCAGTGAAACAAGAAATGTGATCATAGAATTTACCCCCTCTTTTGATCAATTGTTACAAAAAATTTTCTTTTCTATCAAATT
>CATLGN010000117.1 GCA_949935685.1 uncultured Lachnospiraceae bacterium
GGGTAGCAATGGAACAGTCGATCATTTATACAAATGAGAAATGTGTGGGGTGTAATAAGTGTATTTCCGTCTGTCCGGCCATTCTGGCAAACAGAGCGGAAATGGATGGCAGTCAGTCCCGGATTGTGGTTGATCAGGAAGCCTGTGTTCAGTGCGGAAGCTGTTTTGATTCGTGTGGGCACAATGCAAGGGATTATAACGATGATACGAAGGACTTTTTTCGTGATCTGGGGGCAGGAAAAAAGATTTCCGTTATTGTCGCGCCGGCGTTTCTGGCAAACTATCCGCGGGAGTATGGGCGGATACTGGGTTATCTGAAGTCGAAAGGCGTAAATCATATTTACAGTGTGAGCTTTGGGGCCGACATTACGACATGGGGGTATCTGCGGTATATTACGGAACACAATTTTACCGGCGGCATTTCGCAGCCGTGTCCGGCGATCGTAAGTTATGTCGAAAAATATATTCCCGAATTGATTCCCCGCCTTGTGCCGGTACACAGTCCTATGATGTGCATGGCGATCTACATTAAAAAATATTTGAAACTGGAGGACGATCTGGCGTTCTTAAGTCCCTGTATTGCCAAAAAGACCGAGATCACGGATCCGAATACCTATGGGTATGTGAAGTATAATGTCACGTATGACCATATGATGAAAACCATCGGCAGAGCCTATGAACAGTGCGCGGAGGCCGGGGATGAAATCGGATACGGGTTCGGCTCTCTGTATCCGACGCCCGGCGGTCTGCGGGAAAATATAGAGCATTTTCTGGGGAAGGAATATCTTGTCCGCCAGATTGAGGGGGAAAAGAGAGCCTATGAATTTCTGCATCAATATCTGGAACGGGTAAAAGGGAATAAACAGCTTCCGTTTATGGTGGATGCCCTGAACTGCGAGCAGGGGTGTATCTACGGGACGGCTACGGAGCCGGAGCGCAATACGGAAGACGTGTTGTTTGAAATAAACCGGCTGCGCAATGACTATAAGACGAACCGGAGGAAAAAAGGATTTTCCCATAAAGAAAGCAGCCCGTGGGCAAAGAATCTGTCGCCTGCGGAGCGTCTTGCAAACTTTTATGCACAGTTTTCCATGCTGCGTCTGGAAGACTTTATGCGTTCTTATACGGACCGGCGTCTCGTGCTCAAGCAGCCTTCTCAGGCGGATAAAGACCGTATCTTTGAATCCATGTATAAGATGACGAAAGAGGAACGGACGATGAACTGTTCCGCCTGCGGTTATCACACGTGCGAGGAGATGGTGATCGCCATTTATAACGGCGTGAATGTCAAAGACAACTGTATCCATTATGTCAAAGATGAAGTGCAGCGGGAAAAAGAATTTATCGTTCGTAAGAACGAAGAAGAACGGGAAGCGCAGCAGCGCAAAAACGAAGAGTTTCAGAGAATCTGTCTGACATTTGAACAGATGCAGGCGTCTCTCTCCGATCTTGCCGCAGGGAATCTGCAGTCGGCAAACGAAGCGACCGCCATGGCGGCGGCGGTCAGCGAGCTGAATACATATTGTCAGGCTGTGAAAGAGGAAATCGGCAAGGTTTCGCAGTTCCTGGACGAATATAAAGAGAGCAATCAGGAGATTATCGGCGTGTCTTCCCAGACAAACCTGCTGGCATTGAACGCTTCCATCGAGGCGGCCCGGGCAGGCGAAGCGGGAAGGGGATTTGCCGTGATCGCGGAGGAGGTCAGAACGCTGTCCGACAATACCAAGCAACTGATCGAGCGCAACAACGCCAATGGCAATGAGTTGATTCCCGCTATCAATCAGTGTATCGAAGACATCAATAAGATTGTCGGCACCGTTCGCAACTTTAACGAAAAGATTACGACGATCGCCGCCAGTGCGGAGGAGATTTCCGCACAGAACGATGTGATTTCCGGCATGGCAACGGAGCTGCAGGAGAGCATGCATCAGCTCGTGTAAAAAGAACCCCGCATTTCCTGTGGAATGAAAAAGGGAGCCGACGGTGTTCGGTTCCTTTTAGCATCCTCCTGGAAATCAGGCGGCGGAGACAGGTGGTAAGAGAGCGTGGGATATGGGATGCGCAGGAAAGAGGCGATTGACCGGCTGGAAGAAAGCGGGCATTTGGAACGGGAGGAGTGGGTAAGGCTTCTGGCCGATTATGACGAGACAGACCGGCTGTATGCGGCCGAAAAGGCAAGGGCGATAGCCGACCGGCATTTTGGAAACCGAATTTACATCCGGGGCCTGATAGAGTTTACGAGTTATTGCAGAAATGACTGTTATTATTGCGGGCTGCGCCGAAGCAACAAAAAGGCGGCGCGGTTTCGTCTGACGGAAGAAACGATACTGGCATGCTGCGAAACGGGGTATAAACTGGGATTTCGTACATTTGTCCTGCAGGGCGGGGAGGATGCCGGGTTTTCGGATGAGCGGCTGTGCGCATTGATCGGCGGGATCAGGGAACGCTGGCCCGACTGTGCGCTGACGCTGTCCGTCGGCGAGCGGGAAGCGGATGCATACCGCAGATTTTATGAGGCGGGAGCAGACCGGTATCTGCTGCGTCATGAGACGGCGGATACGGTTCATTACGGCAAGCTGCATCCGCCGGCGATGTCGCTGGAAAACCGGATAGCCTGTCTGGATACCCTGAAGGCCATCGGGTATCAGACCGGCTGCGGATTTATGGTCGGTTCTCCGGGACAGACGCCGGAGACATTGGCTGCCGATATGATGCTGATTGAGAGGCTGCATCCACATATGGTGGGCATCGGCCCGTTCCTCCCGCATAAGGACACGCCCTTTGGAGGGGAGTGTGCGGGAAGTGATACGCTGACGCTGTTTCTCTTAAGTCTGGTGCGGATTATGGAAAAAAACGTGCTTCTGCCGGCGACGACGGCGCTCGGAACCATCCGGCCGGACGGGCGGGAGGCGGGGATACTGGCGGGAGCCAATGTCGTGATGCCCAACCTTTCACCGGCAGGCGTCAGAGAAAAGTATGCTTTGTATGACCATAAAAAGTGTACGGGCGCGGAGGCGGCTGAGGGGATTGCCGGGCTGCGGGAACGGATGAAGCGGCTTGGATATGAGATCGTATCCGGGCGCGGAGACTGGAAGGAGTGTCAATAGACGATGGAGTGTGAAATGGAATACGAATATAATAAAATGTCCCGGAAGGCGGAAGAATTTATTAACGACCGGGAAATTCAGGAGACAATGGCATATGCCAGAGAACATAAATCGGACCGTGCGCTGATTTTTTCCCTTTTGGAGCGCGCACGGGATTGTAAGGGGCTGTCGCACAGAGAGGCGGCGGTGCTGCTGGAATGCGATATTCCCGAGGCGAATGCGGCGCTGCAGGATCTGGCGATGGAGATTAAGCAAAAGTTGTATGGAAATCGTATCGTTATGTTTGCGCCGTTGTACCTGTCCAATTATTGCGTCAACGGTTGTACCTATTGTCCGTATCACCGGCAGAACGGGCATATCAGGAGAAAAAAACTCACGCAGGAGGAGATACGCCGGGAAGTGATCGCGCTGCAGGATATGGGACACAAACGGCTGGCCATTGAGTCCGGTGAAGATCCGGTGAATAACCCGATCGAATATATTCTGGAGAGCATTGACACGATCTACGGTATCCGGCACCGCAACGGCGCGATCCGGCGGGTGAATGTGAATATCGCGGCGACGACGGTGGAAAATTATCGCAGACTGAAAGAGGCCGGTATCGGCACATATATTCTGTTTCAGGAGACATATCATAAAAAATCTTATGAACTGCTGCATCCGGCCGGGCCGAAGCATGATTATGCCTACCACACGGAAGCCATGGACCGGGCGATGGAAGGCGGTATTGATGACGTGGGCATCGGCGTGCTTTTCGGACTGGAGATGTACCGCTATGATTTTATCGGGCTTTTGATGCACGCGGAACATCTGGAAGCCTGTCAGGGGGTGGGGCCGCACACGATCAGCGTTCCCCGGGTGTGCCCGGCGGACGATATTGACAGAGCCGATTTTACCAATGCGGTTCCCGACGCAATATTCGAAAAGATCGTGGCGCTGATTCGAATCGCCGTGCCGTATACGGGGATGATTATTTCCACAAGGGAGTCGCGCGCATCGAGAGAACGGGTGCTGCGCCTCGGCATTTCCCAGATCAGCGGCGGTTCCCGGACGAGTGTCGGCGGCTATGTGGAGGAAGAACCGGAGGCGGAAAATTCCGCGCAGTTTGACGTAAGCGACAGGCGGTCTCTCGACGAGGTGGTGGACTGGCTGATCGGTCTCGGCTATGTTCCAAGCTTCTGCACGGCCTGCTACCGGGAAGGGCGCACCGGCGACCGTTTTATGACGCTGTGCAAATCGGGCCAGATCGCCAACTGCTGTCATCCGAATGCGCTGATGACATTGAAAGAGTATCTGGTGGATTATGCGTCGGCGGAAACCAAAGCGGCCGGAGAGGCTTTGATTGCACGGGAGCTTACGAATATCCCGAATCCGGTTGTCCGGCAGAAAGCGGCGGCGTATATAGCGCAGATCGAGGGCGGCGAACGGGATTTCCGGTTTTGATGCGGACCGATGATACAGAGGAGGAGAGCGGACAATGGGCTTACAGGAAACACCTTCGGCAAACCGGATACACATTGGATTTTTCGGCAGGCGCAACAGCGGAAAGTCTTCGCTGTTGAACGCTTTCTGCGGGCAGTCGGTGTCGATTGTATCCGCGCAGGCGGGGACGACGACGGATCCGGTCAGCAAGCCGATGGAGATACACGGACTTGGCCCCTGCGTCCTGATCGATACGGCGGGCTTTGACGATACCGGAGATCTGGGGCAGAGCCGGGTGGAACGCACGGAGCGGGCGGCGGAAAAGACGGAGATCGCGCTGCTCTTGTGCGGCGGAGACGCTGCGGCAGCGGATATTTCTCTGGATTTGGAAACGGCATGGCATGCGTATTTCCGGGAGCATAAGATTCCGGTGATTCCGGTTGTCAGCAAGGGCGATCTGCCGGCGTATGCACAGGCCGTGGCCGGAGCTGTGACGGACTGTCTGGGTGAGACGCCCGTTATCGTCAGCGCGAAAACGGGCGAGGGTCTGCAGGAGCTGCGGGAGCGGCTGCTGCGCGCGCTGCCGGAAGGGTATGGAAACCGGAGTATCACCGGGGATCTGGTACAGGCGGGCGATGTGGCGCTCCTTGTGATGCCGCAGGATATACAGGCGCCTGCGGGACGGCTGATTCTGCCGCAGGTGCAGACGATCCGGGAGCTGCTCGATAAGAAATGCATGGTGATGAGCGTGACGACCGACGGACTGGACGATGCGCTGGCTGCGCTGCAGGCGCCGCCGAAGCTGATTATCACGGATTCCCAGGCATTTCGGACAGTCAGCGGCAAAAAGCCGCCGGAAAGCCTTTTGACTTCTTTTTCCGTATTGTTTGCGGCACAGAAGGGGGATATTGCATATTATAAAGACAGCGCGGAAGCGATCGGCAGACTGACGGAGCGCTCCCGGGTATTGATCGCGGAATGCTGTACCCACGCGCCGCTGGAGGAGGACATCGGCAGGGTGAAGCTGCCCCGGATGCTGCGGCAGCGGTGCGGCGGGGGCCTGACGGTGGAGATTGTCAGCGGCACAGACTTTCCGGCGGATCTGTCGGGATATGATTTGATTATTCAGTGCGGCGCGTGTATGTTTAACCGCCGATATGTGATGTCGCGGGTGGAACGCGCCAGAAGTCAGGGGGTACCCATGACCAACTATGGCGTGGCGATTGCATGGCTTGCCGGGATTCTGGACAGCGTATCGGTATAGCGCTCTGACGATGGCCTGACGGATGCAGGGGAGAGAAAGCATATGGAAAAGAAAGCAGAATGGGAAGTGGGCGGATTTCAGTTCGGCTCGGAAAAGGATGCCGCGCTGGCCAGAGCCGAGGAGGAAAAGATAGCGTAT
>CATLGN010000118.1 GCA_949935685.1 uncultured Lachnospiraceae bacterium
AACAAGCCGGTAATAGATTCCGTTTCCAAATTTCTCTCCGCCATAGCTCTCGCTGATAATCCGCGCATTCAGGCGAAACAGATCATACAAAAGCTGCATGACAACTTTTCCCATCGCGTCCTGTTCGTCTTCCGGCAACAGTCCGACCCCTGTGCTCGTGGTCTTTCCCGTAATCGCCTGATCCTCCGTCAACGTATGGCCGATCAGCCATCCCGCACATACGCCCAGAAAATGCTCGATCGCGTCAGGAGAAAAACGTGTCTGGTACAATTCCTTTTCAATCTCCGGAAGCGTCTTTTTCCGAAACGTATCATGCAGACGCCTGTGCGTGTCAAATCCGCTGTAATTGATCGAAGCCATATAGACTTCTTCCTCCGCGAAATGTTTCATGGCGTGCTCTTTGAAATATTTGATTCCTTCCTGACACACCCACTGACTTTTCGCCTCATTCTGTCCATAGATAAATAATCTCTTTAAAATGCTGAAAAGCTTTTTATGCTCTCTGTCTATCACATCCACACCGGTATTAAACCGGTCCTGCCATACAAACTGACTGCCGTTCATACTCTCATACTATCCTCCTGATTTCTATAAGATGATGCGATTTTCGCCTATGCTGAATAAAACTGTTCCAATACTTTTACGCCATACCACGTATCCTTCATCCCCGCCGTCTCCACTGCCGAATGCATCGCAAGCTGCGGCAGGCCGATGTCCACGGACGCCATCGGCACCCGGGCCGCGGATAAATTCCCCAGCGTGGAGCCGCCCGCCACATCCGAACGATTGGCATAAGTCTGACAGGGGATGTCCGCCATACGGCAAATCTGCCTGATATACGCCGCAGAGCCGGCGTCCGTCGTATATTTCTGACTTCCGTGGAATTTGATCACAATCCCGCCGTTTATATACGGCCGATTGGTCGGATCTGATTTCTCAGGCCAATTCGGGTGGACCGCATGCGCATTATCGGCAGAGATCAGGAAACTGTCCGCCACCATCCGCAGATAGCGTTCGCGGTCCCATCCCATTCCCCCGCAGATCCGGTACAGCACGTCATCCAGAAATGTGGAGTCCGCGCCGCGTCCCGTTTTACTGCCCACTTCTTCATGGTCAAACACGGTACATATAGTAATATATGCATGCGGCCTGCTTTTTGCAAATGCGCTCACGCAGGCAAACGCACTCTGCAGATCATCCAGCCGCGGCGACAAAATAAATTCTCCCGTCCGGCCAAATATACGCCCCGGCTCCCGGACATAGAGAAACAGATCCTGTCCCAGAATCTCCGACGGTCTGACGCCCGCTGCATCCGCAATCTCCGCCAGAAGCCACCCCGCGCAGTCCTCTCCGCCCGCCCCATATAAAGGCAGCATGTCCTTCTGCGGATTGTACTCAATCCCTTTGTTGACCGTCCGGTTCAGATGAACCGCCAGACTCGGAATGACGAGCAGATCCCGGTCCAGATCGACCGCCCGCATGCTAATCTTTCCATCCCGCTCCACCGCAATTCTGCCCGCGACGGACAGCGGCCGGTCCAGCCAGGAGGAAAGAATCATTCCGCCATACTTCTCCGTATTCAATGTCACATACCGCTTTTCCACGCCGATCTCCGGGTTTTCCTTGATCTTAAATGTCGGAGAATCGCTGTGGGCAGCCGCCGCATGAAATCCCCGGATTTCTCCTTTTTCCGGAATGCGGAAGGCAGCCAGCGACGCTCCGCCCCGGATGACATAGTATCCCCTGCCGTATTCCGGCTTCCAGACTGCATTCTCTTTCAGCTCCGTAAAATCCGCTTCCTCCAGTATCTTTTTCAGATTGGAAACCGCCTGAAAACTGCAGGGGCTTTTCTCGATAAAAGCCAGCATGTCCGCCGTCGTCTTCCGAAATTTATGTTCCAATACACTGTCCTCTCTTTCTCACATACAGATACCTGTTTATATTTTCCTTTTTGTCATGAATCAGATATGGTAAAATAGGAAAAACCAATTAAAAAGGAGAAAACTGTTATGAATCCCAAAGCTATGTACAACTTAACTTACGGACTGTTCGTCCTTACCTCCGCATTCGAAGGCAGAGACAGCGGTTGCATTATCAATACCGCCGGTCAGGTGACATCCGAACCCAATCGGATCAGTATCGCTGTCAATAAATCCAATTTTACACAGGAACTCGTGCAGAAAAGTAAAATTTTTAATATATCGATTTTGAGTGAAAAGGCTGACTTTTCGCTGTTCCGGCATTTCGGTTTCCAGTCGGGCCGTACGGTCGATAAATTTGCCGCTTATCCCGACTGCAGGCGCAGCGCCAACGGTTTGTACTACATCACCGCCGGCACAAACGGGTATATCAGCGCGGCGGTGGAACAGGCAATCGATCTCGGAAGCCACACGCTCTTTATCGCTTCCGTAAACGATATGGACGTACTGTCGGACGTTCCGTCCGCCACCTACGCCTATTATCAGTCTTCGATCAAACCGCAGCCGGCGCAGACCGCCGCGCCGGGAAAAACGGTATGGCGATGCAAAGTCTGCGGCTACACGTACGAGGGCGAGACACTTCCGGCCGACTTTATCTGCCCATTGTGCAAACACCCGGCCGCAGACTTTGAAAAAGTGGTATCATAACGCGGCGCGATAGATAGCCAGCATATCCGCTTCCCGCAGTACCTTTGCGGAGCCTTTTTTCCCGCCGCTGGCAATGCTGCACTTCTCTGCCAGTTCCCGGAGCTGTTCCTCCGTGGGATCGATACCGAGTTCATGCAGGGAGGTCGGCATGCCAATCCGGCGATAGAAATCTTCCATGGCCGCAATCCCCCGCAGTGCGGTTTCTTCCGCATCCCTGCCTGGCTCCACCTCCATCACCCGCAGCGCAAACAGTTCGAACCGATCCAGACAGTCCCAGCAGACATATCTCGCCCAGCTTCCCCAGACAGCCGCCAGACCGGCGCCATGCGCCACGTCAAACATACCGCCGAGCTCATGCTCCAGCGCATGGGATGCAAAATCCTTTTCCCGGATGCCACAGCCTGTCAGATCGTTATGGGAGAGACTGCCCGCCCACATCACTTCCGCCCGGGCATCGTAATCTTCGGGATGATCGCGCAAAATCTCCGCATTGCGCAGCACAGTCCGCATCAATCCTTCCGCAATCGCATCCGTCAACTCCATATGACCCCCGTTTGTAAAATACCGCTCCATCGTATGCATCAAAATGTCGGTGCAGCCGCATGCCGTCTGATAATCCGGCAGCGTCATCGTCAGCTCCGGGTTCATTACCGCAAATTTTGCACGGCTCAGATCGCTGGCATATCCCCGTTTGATGCCGCCTTCGTCCTTTGTGATCACGCAGGAAGCGCTCATCTCGCTGCCTGCCGCCGCAATCGTCAGCACTACGCCAATCGGAAGACACGCCTGCGCCTGCCGTTTTCTGTCATACAGTTCCCAGACATCCCCCTCGTTTGCCACGCCATAGCCGATCGCCTTGGACGAATCGATCACACTGCCGCCGCCGACTGCCAGGATAAAGTCCACGCCTTCCCGTCTGCACAATTCGATGCCTTCATAGACAAGCGAAAGTCTGGGATTCGGCACCACACCGCCGAGGCTGACATACGCAATGCCCGCCTCCTCCAGACTTTTCTCAATCCGCCCCAAAAGCCCTGATTTCCGCGCACTGCCGCCGCCATAATGCAGTAATACTTTTTTACAGCCCTGTTCCTTTACAAGCGCCCCCGTCTGTGCTTCCGTCCCTTTTCCGAACACCACACGTGTAGGCGTATAATATTGAAAATGATTCGTCATTTGTTTCCTCCCGGTTTCCCAACAGCAACAAGGCAGAAACGGTTTTACCCGTTCCTGCCTTCTATTCCGCGCTTCCTGTCAGACGGTTCTGAATTTTGCGATGTAAACCGGGAAGGAATCCGTTCCCTTCATTTCTTTTCCGGCTCTGATCGTCACATTTTTATCCGCCACCAGATATTCCACGCTGGCGCCCGCCTCAATAACAGTTCCCTGCATCAGAATACTGTTTTTCACCTTCGCGCCTTTTGCAATCTTAACGCCACGGAATAATACGCTGTTCTCCACTTCACCTTCGATCACACAGCCGTCGGCTGCCATAACATTCTGAACCTTTGCACCTTCCACATAACGGGTCGGATTATCGTCACGAATCTTGGTGTAAACCGTATGGCCGGAGAACAGGGCATCCAGATTGTAATCATCCAGCAGTTTCATATTCTCGTCATAGTAACTCTTAATATCGCTGATACGCGCCACATAACCTTCATATTTATATGCCTGTACATTCAGCTTGTTCAGACGCGGAAGCAGTACGTCACGTTCAAAATATTCCTGCCCCAGAACAAACGCGCCGTTAATCAGTTCAATCAGAAGTTCGCGCCGGATTACCGAAATATTCATGGAGAAGTTCTGTACACCCGGCTCGCGGGAATTGACATAGATTCTTGTCACACGCCCGTCTTCTATATTAAATGTATAATAGAAGCCTTTGTCATTGGACTGGGATTTCATCAGATTTTCCGGAAATTCCTGTTCGTTGTAGGCGATGGTGACATCCGCGCCTTTTTCAATATGGTATTTGATCAACGCATTGAAATCAAAGTTTACCACAACGTTTGTATCTGCCAGTACCACATATTCTTCTCTCTGGTCCCTCAGAAAATCAAGAATACCTGCCAGAGCCCCCACACGTCCGACATACGGTTTGGATTCTTTCTCCGCGAACGGAGGGAAAATATGTAAACCGCCGTTTTTCCGCACCAAGTCCCACTCGCGGCCGGAATCCAGATGATCCATCAGGGAATGGTAATTGTTATTTACCATCACGGAAATATTGTTGATATTGCAATGGGTCATGCTGGACAAAATAAAGTCAATCAGACGGTAACGGCTGGCAAAAGGAATAGAAGCCATCATCCGCACATTTACCAGTTCCGGAACCAATGCATCATAACTGTTGGGGAAAATAACGCCAAGAGCACTTCTACTTGATTTTACCATTGTTCTTCACCGCCTTCTACATTATTTCTCACCATGGCGTTCGGTCCGACTTTTGCACCGTCACCAATGGTCACGCCGTCGCCCACCGTGGCCACGCCGTTTTCATCTCCCGAAGGCATCGCGCCCACAACGGCGTTCTCGCCAATCGTCACGTTCTCCGCAACAATACAGTGTTTTACGACTGCGCCCGCCTTCACGACCGTATTTCCCATAATTACCGCATCTTCCACCAGCGCGCCCTTCTCGACCCGCACGCCCGCAAACAGAATCGAATGTTTTACCGTACCTTTGATACGGCAGCCGTCTGTCAGCATGGAGTTTTCCACGACTGCGCCTGCAGAAATCTTATGTCCTGTCATACCGCTGTTACGGCTGTAAATTTTCCAGTCGTCGTCAAACAGATTGATGCCGCTGTGTTCCGGATCCAGAACTTCCATATTCGCCTCCCACAGAGACGAAATCGTTCCCACGTCCTTCCAGTATCCGTCGAAGTGGTATGCATACATTCTGCGATTGTCCCGAAGCAGATTGGGGATAATATTATTGCCAAAATCATTTTCGGAATTCGGATCCGCTTCGTCTTCTTCCAGATATTTCTTCAGGATGTCCCAGTTAAAGATATAAATGCCCATGGATGCCAGATTGGACTTGGGATTTTTCGGTTTTTCCTGGAACTCGGTAATCCGGTCGTCATCGCCCGCTACCATCAGACCGAACCGGGAAGCCTCATCCCACGGAACTTCCATAACTGCCACGCTGAACTCCGCATCCTTTTCCTTGTGGAATTTCAGGAAATCATTATAATCCTGTTTGCAGATCTGGTCGCCGGAAAGTATGATCACATACTGTGGATCGTACCGCTCAATAAAAGAAATATTCTGATAAATCGCATTGGCCGTTCCCTT
>CATLGN010000119.1 GCA_949935685.1 uncultured Lachnospiraceae bacterium
GCCGGTCTTTTCTGACGCAGCTCAGTTAGCATACCACAGCTCCACGCCTTCGTCAAGACCCTTTTTTCTTTTTTTTGGAATTTTTCTTTCCCTTCCCCCGCTCTCATTTTTTCCCGCGGTGGAATTTCATATTAGCACAATTTTCCTTTTGTTGTCAATATATATTTTTAACTTTTTTCATAAACAGAACAGTTCGCATTACAATTCACAGACGTCATCCGCCGATTATGGTACTGACATTTCCATGTAACAGCAGGCGCAGCACCCCGCACAGCACCAAATGCACTACATAAAACATATAAAAGAACCACTTCATCCATCCGGCTTTTCCTCTTGTACCATTATAATAATGCATAAACGGCCAGACAATAATAACGCCAAATTGAAGCAGGCCGTAGACCACATCGATCCACAGACACCATACGAGAACATACATGGACAAAAATGCCATCATTCCCAATACCTGCTTTCTTACATTTCCTCTGTTTTGATCAATGTGCAGTGTACACAGAACGGGAAAGCATGACCAGTCGCACGGAAAAGATAATATACATAACAGCAGGATGAATACCGTCTTTTGCCACTTTTTTAATGGAAAAGCTCTTTTTTCGTCATCCGAAACATACAATGCAACCACCGCGCAAAAAAGCGCCCAGATCACACTGGTCTGATTTAAAATGGAATGTCGAAACGGAACAAAGGATATGCCAAAGCAAAAATTATATGCAAAGTGAGAAAGAACAGCGAACACAAACAGTCTGCACAAATACTTCCCAAGGTTTCCCGTATGCCGATAGCCTTCTGCAATCATAAACCACATCAGCGGGGCTGCAAGTCTTCCGATAAGGTGAATGCCGATTAACCACCATGTCTTATTATCATATCCCGGCCAAATTGTCGAGGCCAGATGATCTGCCAGCATTGCCGTAATTGCAACTATTTTAAGTTGATTTCCTGATAATCCTATGCGTTTTCCTTTTGTAATCGTTTTCCCCATACAATAACAGTCCCATTCCGAAAAAGTGAAACACTATCATGGATCAAAAAGACAGAACTTCCGAGATCACGGGCAGTACATCGGCCATGACATCGGCAAGATAGTTATTCTGGAACAGCCATACAAGCAGTTCGTTTTCTTTTATACTGTCCAGAATATAGCTGCTGACTCCGCCAAATGCAAACGCCACAATGATAATAAAGACGACCCATATCAAAAGCACTGCTTCCAGCACGCCTACGCCAAAACCCAGAAGTTTGTTGACACCCCGGATAACCGGGATGGAAGAAATGATCTTCAGTGAAGATAAGATAAAATCCGTAATCCTGTATACCAGAATGGCAATCGTCATACAGACGATTCCCAGAATCGTCCGCAGTGTTACATGCTCCATATACCCGCTCACCGCCACTACAAACATGGAGATTGCCGCCAGCGCAAGAAGCAGAGCAATCGTTCCGTTCAGTTCTTCCACCATGCCCCGTTTGTAACCCTTTACGCCGCCCCCGATCAGAAGCAGCAGCACAATAAAAAATACAAGATTCATTTCCGTATACCCTTTTTCCTTTTTTCTTATGTTATGCTCTATTTCAGTTCGATTGTGTCTATGGAATCGGGTGTTACTGCAATATACTGATAGGATGTGTCCTCCGGGATCAGCGTCAGCGTCTGTTTGTCAAACTTCCCTTTAAAATTATCCATGCCGCCGATCGTATGTACCAGGCACTCCTGTTCGTTATAGACGATCACCTTACCTTTGTGGAACAAAATATCCGTAAACTGAGATTCCAGCATGATAGTGTCTTCCAGTTTCCCTGATTCATTATAAATATCCACCTGATACAATGCAATCCCCGTCACATCATTATAAACAAGCGCCACATATCCATTTCCATAATAAACGCCTTCCATCTGTCTGTCCAGCAATATATCGGCAATGCTGACCGGTTTCTGACCCCCTTCATAAAAAACAAGCCGGTTATCGGCCACTGCCACTGCCTTCTCATTGCCCAGGAATTTGACAAAGGGCACAATGGTATCCATATAGTCGTAGCTGCTCACAAAATTATCAATCTCATTCTGTCCGACCGGCCCAAAATTGTAAAAGGCCACGCTCGAACGCATCATTCCATTATCCATATAGAGATACGAGACCCCTGCCAGATAACCGTTCTCCGAAATTGTCACGCAAAGCGGATAACCGCTGTCTTTCATCGTCGTCTTAAAATAGACAAGTGTATTACCCGATGAATCAAACAGATAAATCCAGGTGACATCTGCCGTATCGTCAAGCACCGCCGCCACAATTCCGTTTGCCGAAACGGCAAAATTACGGATCGGCATTTTGGTGTCGATCTCTCCAATTGTTTTTTCCGTATCCATAATGTAAATTGTCCGGCCATTATAGTCGCCGAGCGCCACAACGTTCTGGCATATGGATATGATGGGGTTTTGGATTTCAAATGTCTGATTCCACAGCGCCTCACCCTTATGATTGATACAGCTTGCGCCGTCATTTCCGTATACGAGGATATTTTCACCAAGCGCCACCGTAACAGTCCCTGTAATATTTTCTCTGGGAACCGATGACATAATCTGATATTCGCCAAATACCCGGTTACGCATCTGCACAATCACAACGGCGGCCGCAGCCGCGATCACTGCAATGACAAGTACCGTACGATAAAGGATCGTCAGCCTGTGCCGGAGAATCTTTTTCCCGAAGCTGTCCTCCTGCTTCTTTTCTTTTCTTTTTAGATAGTCTCTGATATTTGCCATATGATACTCCTTATGCAGCATCACAGGATTTTACAGAGCCCCGGCCGATGCTTGCAATCTGTCACATCAGAGTATATCATATTTCATTCCTCCGGTAAATTTTTTTGTTCCTCCATACTGATTTCCAGATAGGTTACGGTTTCCTCCAGCCGTTTCATTTTATCATATTGGTTCAGTGTCGTAACGGCAATAATGCAACAGATAATCAAAATACACAGGCTTACCATATTCAATATCTGCACCGCCGCCATTGGAGCAGGCTTTTTGGCCTCCGCTTTCCGCGCCGCCATATGTTCCTTTAGTGAAAACGGTTTTGTTTCCGGCAGTTTGGGCACGACAGCGGTTTGATTTTTCTGCTTTCGCTGGCGGTGAAGCATGTACTCCTCCATCCCCTCATTTTTTTCAAAAAACAGGTAATACCCTTCTATATCATGAAAATTTTGTTCCCGGATATGCTGCAGCATCTCCAGTATCCCGCATTCCCGGCCTTTCATATAATACCATCCGATGCCTTTCAGGGCAGGGAAATATTGTCGGCCAATTGTCTGGAAATAAAATTCATCCATCTTTTTTAAGGTACTGTCCGATGCCCTGTGCGCAGCGGCGCCTTTCAGAAAATAATATTTGATGCCCTGTCGTTCATAGCCGTCTCCAAAAAATACAACAATCTGCGGTTCTTTTACCGTTTTCATCATTTCCTGCAAAAAGGAAACCACATATTCTTCGATGAATATTTTTCTGCACTCTTCAGCCTGTCCAACCTGACATATGTTTGTAGGAAGTTTTTCTTCCATCGTATCCCTCCTCGAAGCCATCATATTTCCTTTATTATACCTGCGAAAAGATGAGACGTTTATCAAATTTTGTCGCCGCCCGCTCTCTTTTTAACGACAAAAAGCGCCGTCTTATGACGAAACGGCGCTTTCTTCCCTGCATTGTCAGAATGAAAATTTGTAAATTGTCGTAGAGATAAAGTCTTTTTCGGGACCGTAAACGGCCGACGGGAAACGTTCTTCATTGACCGCATTGGGGAAATAATCGGTTTCCAGACAAAAGCCATCGCGTACACCGTACACCGTATTCCCTTTGCCTGTGGTTTTCGCAATACAGTTGCCCGCATAAAACTGAATACCCGGAAGGTCTGTATAAACCTCCATGCTCCTGCCGCTGCCCGGTTCGGAAATCCTTGCCACAAGCTGCAGCTCTCCGTTCCAGTCGTCGATGACAAAGTTATGGTCATAACCGCTTACCAGATGGAGCTGCTCAAAATCGGCTTCGATCTCATCCCCGATACGTTTCTCCTCTGTAAAATCAAGCGGCGTCCCCGCCACAGGCGCGATTTCTCCTGTCGGAATAGCGCCCTGCACGACCGGGGTATAATGCGCTGCCTTCAGCCAGAGCACATGATCGATAATCTGTCCGCCGTCATGCCCCGCCAGATTGAAATACGCATGGTTGGTCGGATTCAAGATCGTCTTTTTATCGGTGGATGCGTGATAATCCAGCCGTAATTCATTGTCATCGGTCAGCGTATAGGTAATCGAGAATTTTTTATTGCCCGGGAAACCCATCTCTCCGTCGGGCAGCTCCAGAGAAAATGTAAGCGTATTCTCCCCCGGCTGCGCCTCCCACACGCGCTTATGCCCGCCGATGTCAAAATGGCTGTGCAGATTATTGGGACCATCGTTGACATCCAGTTTGTATGTCACACCGTCGATTACAAACGACGCATTGGCAATGCGATTTGCGTTGGGTGCAATCGTCGCGCCAAAAAAGCTGCCATTCGTATAATAGTCTTCCAACTTGTCATACCCAAGCGTGACATCCTGCACATTGCCGTTTTTATCCGGCACAAGCAGATTGACAAGAATCGCGCCATAATCGATCATCTGCGCCTTCATCCCATTTTTATTTTCCAGTGTGTACAGAAATATTTCTCTGCCCTCTCCTGTCGTTCCAAACAGTTCTTTTTTCATTCCGTCTTCCTTCCTATAATTCCGTACGCCCTTCCAGCGCACGGAGAAGCGTCACTTCATCAATATATTCCAGATCCCCGCCCACGGGGACGCCGCTGGCGATTCTTGTCACCCGGATGCCTGCGGGCTTAATCAGCTTGCTGATATACATGGCGGTCGTTTCCCCTTCCAGACTGGAATTGGTCGCGATAATCACTTCACTGACATCACCCTGCAGCCGCGCCATCAGCTCTTTCAGCTTAATATCGCCGGGGCCGATTCCCAGCATGGGAGAAATCGCTCCGTGCAGCACATGATAAACGCCCTCATACCTGCCGGTCTTTTCATAAGCGGCCAGATCCCGGGGATTTTCCACGACCATGATGGTCGTATGATCGCGCCTGTCATTGGCACAGACAGGGCACAACTCCTGATCCGTCAGCGTACAGCACTGTTTACAGTGCCGCACCTTTTCCCGCGCTTCCAGTACCGTATGGGCAAAGCGTTCCACTCGTTCCTGCGGCAGATTGATCAGGTAAAAAGCCATCCGCTGTGCGGATTTGGTACCGATTCCCGGCAGATTCGCCAGTTCTTCAATTAATCGGTTGATATGTCCACTATATAGCTCCATTAAAATGGCATGCCTCCGCCCAGACCAAGACCGCCTGTCATTTTACCCATAATCTCCGCATTCGCCTCATCCGCCATGCGAAGCGCCTCATTTGCCGCCGCTGTCACAAGATCTTCCAGCATTTCTATATCGTCAGGATCGACAACCTCCTGCGACAGCTTTACTTTTGTAATCTCTTTTTTCCCTGTCACGGTCACTTCCACCGCACCGCCGCCGGATTTCGCCGTAAACTCTTTTGTCTCCAGTTCTTTCTGGCTTTCCTCCATCTGGCGCTGCATCCGCTGCGCCTGCTTCATCAGATTCGCCATATTGCCCGGCATACCGCCGCCCGGAAATCCTCCACGTTTTGCCATCTTTTTTTCCTCCAAAATCAATTAATCTTCTTCCTCTATCTCCATATGGATAACTGCCTGCAGATCAACATAGGTATCTGCAAAGCTGTCGTTTTCCGCAATCGTCTGGATGGATACTTCCACCTCTTTCCCGATGCTCCGGGACAAGAGCGCGTGCAATGCCGCTCTGTTA
>CATLGN010000120.1 GCA_949935685.1 uncultured Lachnospiraceae bacterium
TGCCACAAATTTAAAGGGGACATTCAATACAATCAAGCATATGTACCGCGCTCTTTTAAAACAGCGCGGCGGCAGGATTATTAATATGACAAGTGTGTCAGGTGTGCTGGGCAATGCGGGACAGGCCAATTATGCGGCGTCCAAAGCCGGCGTGATCGGATTGACGAAAACGATGGCGCGGGAGCTGGCAAGCCGGAATATTACGGTCAATGCAGTGGCGCCCGGGTTTATTGATACGGATATGACACAGGCGATGACAGATTCGGCCAGAGAAGCCACACTGGCACAGATACCGCTGAAACGGATGGGACAGCCGGAAGATATTGCGGAAACGGTAGCATTTCTGGCAAGCGATAAGGCGTCTTATATTACGGGACAGGTGATCAGCGTGGACGGCGGCATGGCGATATAGGGACAGGCGATTACGCCATGTGAAAGAAAGAGAGGAAGAGACATGAGCAGACGAGTAGTGGTAACAGGTATGGGAGCGATTACGCCAATCGGTCTCAGCGTAGATGAATTCTGGGACAGCATCAAAGCGCAGAAGACGGGTTTCGGTGAAATCACAAAGTTTGATACGACAGACTATAAATGTAAACTGGCGGCGGAAGTCAAAGGGTTTGTTGCGAAAGATTTCATGGACTTCAAGTCGGCAAAGAGAATGGAAGCGTTTTGCCAGTATGCGGTTGCGGCCACAAAGGAAGCTATGGAAGATGCGGGTCTGGATATGGCGCAGGAGGATCCGTATAAGGTGGGCGTGGCTGTCGGTTCGGGAATCGGTGCGCTGCAGGCGATGGAACGGGAGCATAAAAAACTGCTCGAAAAAGGGCCGTCCCGTGTTAATCCACTGCTTGTGCCGCTGATGATTTCCAATATGGCGGCAGGAAATGTATCGATTTATTTCGGTCTGAAAGGTAAGAGTATCAATGTGGTGACGGCATGCGCGACCGGTACGCATTCCATCGGCGAGGCCTTCCGCTCGATTCAGTATGGAGAGGCTGATGTGATGGTGGCAGGCGGTACGGAGAGCAGTATCACACCGATCGGAATCGCCGGCTTTACGGCGCTGACCGCACTTTCGACGAATCCCGACCCGGCGCGCTGTTCCATTCCGTTTGATAAGGAGAGAAGCGGCTTCGTGATGGGCGAGGGTTCCGGTATCGTCATTCTGGAGGAACTGGAGCACGCGAAAAAGCGCGGCGCGAAAATTTATGCCGAAGTTGTGGGATATGGCGCCACAAGCGACGCATATCATATTACATCCCCGGCGGAGGACGGCTCGGGCGCGGCGAAGGCAATGGCGTTCGCCATCGAGGACGCCGGCATCGCGAAAGAGGATGTGATGTATATCAATGCGCATGGTACGGCGACACATCACAACGATCTGTTCGAGACGCGGGCGATCAAACTGTTATTCGGGGAACATGCAAAGAATCTGAAAATCAATTCCACGAAATCGATGATCGGCCATTTGCTTGGAGCGGCCGGAGCGGCGGAATTTATTGCCTGTGTAAAGGAACTGGAAGAAGGATATATCCATGCCACGGTCGGTTATCAGATACCGGATGAAGACTGTGATCTGGATTATTGTAAAGAACCTGTGGAGGGAGCAGTCACATATGCACTTTCCAATTCGCTTGGCTTCGGCGGACACAATGCGAGCCTTCTGATCAAAAAATATGAGGCGTAGGCAGTATGCGGCCTGTCACGGGGAAGGGGATATAGTATGGCAGTATTGACAGCAAAAGAGATTATGGAGATCATACCGCACAGACAGCCGTTTATGCTGGTGGATACCATTGAAGAACTGGAAGAAGGAAAACGGGCGGTCGGAAAAAAATGTGTATCGTATAACGAGCCGTTTTTCGCAGGGCACTTTCCGGGAGAGCCGGTGATGCCGGGCGTACTGATTGTGGAAGCGCTTGCTCAGGTGGGGGCGGTAGCCATTCTGAGCCTCCCGGAGAACAAAGGCAGGACGGCGTATTTCGGCGCTATAAATTCCGCAAAATTCAAAGGGAAAGTAGTGCCGGGCGATGTGCTGCTTCTGGAAACGGAGATTATAAAATCCAAAGGACCGATCGGCGTGGGCAGCGCCAAAGCAACTGTGGACGGCAAGGTAGTGGCGCAGGCTGAGCTTACGTTCGCTCTGGGGAAAGCGGAGTAAGGCCATGGAAGACAATAAAAAGACAAGAAACAAACCGCTGGTGATCGGAGATCTGACGGCTGCGGTGCCGGTGATCCAGGGCGGCATGGGCGTGGGAATCAGTCTGTCCGGCCTCGCGGGCGCGGTGGCGGCGCAGGGCGGCATTGGGATTATTTCCACGGCGCAGATCGGATACCGGGAACCGGATTTTGACGATCATCCGATTGAGGCGAATCTGCGCGCCATCAGGCAAGAGATCGCCAGGGCGAAAGAAATTGGCCGCGGCGGTATCGTAGGCGTTAATATTATGGTGGCGACGCGGGATTATGAACGCTACGTGAGAGCCGCTATTGAAGGCGGCGCCGATTTGATTATTTCAGGTGCGGGTCTGCCGATGAAGCTGCCGGAGATTGCCGGGGATGCGCCGACGAAACTGGCGCCGATCGTATCCAGCCTGAAATCGGCAGAGGTGATCTGCAAGTATTGGCTGAAAAAGTATAACAGACTCCCGGATCTCGTTGTAATCGAGGGACCCCGGGCCGGCGGGCATCTGGGTTTTCGTATGGAAGAGCTGCAGGACATTGATGATGCGGCTTATGATGAGGAGATCAAAAAGATTATTGCCCGTGTGGGTGAGTACGCGGCGCAACATGGAGACCGGATTCCGGTCGTCGTGGCCGGCGGCGTTTATGACCGGGCCGATATGGACCATTATCTGGCGATGGGAGCCGACGGTGTGCAGGTGGCGACCCGCTTTGTGACAACATATGAGTGTGACGCTGCACCGGCGTATAAGCAGGCTTATATCAACGCCAAAAAAGAAGATATTGTGATCGTGAAAAGTCCGGTCGGCATGCCGGGCCGGGCGATTCTGAATCCTTTTATGGAAAAGGCAAAAGAGGGGCGGATTCCGCATGGAAAATGCCACCTCTGCATCAGTACGTGCAAACCGGCGGAAACGCCTTACTGTATAACGGAAGCTCTGGTAAATGCGGCAACGGGCAATGTGGATCATGCGCTTTTATTCTGCGGCAGCAACGCTTACCGCGCGGAAAAACTGGAATATGTAAAAGATATTATAGACGAATTCAGATAATTGTAACCACAGGAGATTAAGATGACAAGTAGAATTATAGGAACAGGGAGCTGTTTGCCGGATACCGTAGTGACCAACGATTTTTTATCCACGATTATGGATACTTCCGATGAATGGATTGCATCCAGAACCGGAATAAGGGAGCGGCATCTGGTAAAGGAAGAAACAACGGCCAGCCTTTCCATTGAGGCTGCCCGCCGGGCACTGGCAGAAGCGGGGGTGGAGCCGGAGGAACTGGATATGATCGTGGTGGGAACGCTGACAGGCGATCATATTACGCCTTCGACGGCGTGCGAGGTACAGGCCGGGCTCGGCGCGGTCAATGCAGTGGCATTTGATATCAATGCTGCCTGTGCCGGTTTTATCTTCGGACTTCATACGGTCAACGCATATATCCGCAGCGGCATGTGCCGTCTGGCGCTTGTCATCGGTGCGGAATCCCTGTCCCGGATTATGGACTGGTCGGACAGAAGCACCTGTGTCTTATTTGGAGACGGTGCGGGAGCCGCAGTGATACGGGCGCAGGAAAACGGTCTGATGGCCTATGATCAGGGCAGCGATGGAGAAAAAGGAAAATACCTTGCCTGCCCGAACAGGACGAACAATAATCCGCTTGTGCAGACGGATAAGATACTGGCTTATACAAAAATGGACGGACAGGAAGTTTATAAGTTTGCGGTATCGTATGTACCGGCTTCCATCCAGAAAGTGTTGGAAGAAGCGGGAATCGCACCTTCGGATGTAAAATATTATCTGTTGCATCAGGCGAATCTGCGGATTATTCAGTCGGTGGCGAAGCGGTTGAAACTGAGTCAGGATAAATTCCCCATTTCACTGGATCACTGCGGAAATGTGTCTGCGGCGAGTGTGCCGATTCTTCTGGATGAAGTAAACCGCAAGGGTTTGCTGGAGAAAGGAGACAAGATTATTCTGTCGGGTTTTGGAGGCGGGCTCACATGGGGAACGTGTCTGATGGAGTGGTAAAGCACAGGAAACGTATGATTGTTGATTGTTTCTCAGATAGAAAGAGCGAAGGGTTGTCGGGGTGTGGACGGCCCTTTTCTTTTGGAAGAACGAATGAAGGAGGAACGGCGGATGAAAACGTGCAATTGGATCAGGCGTATGGCCGCAGGGGCAGCAGTTTCTGCCGCGGCGTTGCTGCTTATCTCATGCGGACAGCGGGAGACGCGGGAAGTGCAGCGGCAGGATGCGGATCATATCGCGGAAAATACGGACAAGAAAGAAAAAGAGGAGGCGGACGCTTTACAGACGGCATCGGAGTGGACATGGCCGGAAGCGCAGCCGCAGCCGCGGGAAATTCCGGCGCTGGGTTACAACGGGCAGATGATGGATTGGGAGAATTATGCATGCTGGAATGACATGCTCGTACTGGGTGACAGTGTTTACCGAAAGGAAGACGGAAGATACCGGAAAGCCGAGGGAACGGTGTATGATCTGTTTGACTTGTATCGTCTGGAGCCGCAAGCTTACGATGCGGTCCGGCAGTGCGGCAATCTGCTGGTGACGCGCAAAGGAAACGGCTTTTTGTTTTATGATATGGATACGGGAACCGTCAGGCGGTACAGTCATGAGCTGTACAGCGGGCCGACGGGACGGGTTGGCTCCTGCTGGTATATTTATGATAATATGCTTTTTTATATGCTGGTCGGAGACGGAGATACCTGCATCTGGCGATATGATCCGGCATCGGAGACGGCGCAGCGTTTTTCCGCGCCTGCGGATGACGGGTGGGAAATGCGGGATGTGTTTATGATACGCGACGACGGTATGGTTATGACCGAGTGGTACGGTCCCGATACGGAGGCCGGGGTACGGTTTTTGGCACTGGATCAGGAGGGACAGGCCGGAGCGGCGCTTTCGGTCACAAGTAATCCCGGTGAGATGGAATGTGGATTTGAGGAGTGGCGGGCCTTTAATGAGGAAGGGCTGTTTGTCCGTAATCCGGGCGGTGCCATGACGGCGTACTGCCTGCGGGACAACGGAGAGCGAAGGGAGATTGCCGATACCATATCGTATACCATACTGACATCGCATGGATGCTTTTCACCGGATACCATGACTGCCTGTGACTTTATGGGAAATGAACTGGCCGCCTATCCGCAGAGCCGGAAACAGCTCGAGACATGCGAAGATTACGGCCTGTTTCTGAAACATCTTGTATATGATGCGGGAACGATAACGACATTTTACGAAGAAAGCGGGAAAGGAATGATGTGTGTATGTCAGGAGCACGCGGCTCAGCCGGAGACGGCGCTGGCATGGTCGGATGTCCGGGACTGGACAGAGCGGGGCGCGGACCGCATTGCCGTATCGCCGGGACAGGTGATCGGTGTGATCGCGGGGTACACCTTTGAACGGACAGAGCGAGAAACGGAAAGAGGTATCGATACCGTACTCGCCTATGTGCGCGGCACGGATGCGCTGCTGCCGGCGGAGGCGGTCGGAAACGGGGTGTATGTCTCGGAGCATGTGCAGGAAACCGGTATGTTTTTGGGCGAGATGTTCGGCGACATTCTGGCCGGGGCAGGCAGGGTGGAAGCGGAGCAGGCAGCGTATTTTTCGGAAGAAGCGCTGGCACAGCTAC
>CATLGN010000121.1 GCA_949935685.1 uncultured Lachnospiraceae bacterium
GGACAGCCATATCAGGGAGCGGAAAGCGTTATATACGGCGGAAGGGAAACGGTATTATACCGGGAATCTGATTGTGCCGGATGATCTGGAGCGGATTTGCCTGTCGGAGTGAATCCGGGAGGAATGATAAGAAACGTTATATGATATATTGCAATGGGATAAGAGAATTGGTTTATGCCTGTAAAGAAAAACAGGCGGCACAATTTGAATAAAATTATCTGATTTTATGCACAACAAATAAATCTGTCCGAAAATGGGTGATTGCCTCCGCCTTTTTCGGGCAGATTGTTTTTTGTTGTAACACCTGATATTTTCCTGGCAGAACCTTTTCCCGAAGCACGATAACCTTATTTGGTCTTTGATTTTGGATAAGGCGCTTTGACATCCGTGAGATTCAGGAGATAATCAACGCTGGTATTGTGGTAATCGGCCAGTTCGATCAGAATGGTAGTCGGTATATCATTTTCACCGGTTTCGTATTTGGAGTAACCCGTCTGAGACATACCTAAAATTTTTCCCATTTCCGTCTGTGACAAATCTTTTGCGACACGCAGATCTTTTAAACGCGAAAACATATTAACCCTCTTTTCCTATATGCGTTTTTGTTTTATTGTATCTAATCTGTTTTGGGTTACAATGTTTTAATCTGAATCAGGTTATTGCAATTTATTCCAAAATAGATTAGCATAGTAAATATATTTACTAAAACATTGATAATTTATGCGGAGAAGCAGAAAAAATGAGAAAAATGAAAAAAGATACTACTGTTTTCAGAGAAAAACAGGAGAGCGTTCGCGTGGGGGCTGCCGTCCTGTTTCTGGTTTTTCTTTGCGTGATGTCGGATCATGTTTATCGGCAGAGAGATGACTGGAGCAGGACGCTGCGATATAATTATGATTTTTCGGGCAGCAATCGATATGTCCATACGCTGTATCTGGGGTGTTCGGATACCCGTTTGCCAGAGGCGGATGGAAAAGAAAACGGAATTTGTGAGAAGAAAAAAGAAAGCTGTGATCTTCGCAGCCGGGCGCAATGCTTCGGGGACTCGTATTTTTTGCTCCGACAGGCGGGCAGGCGTTATGACCTTCATATTGTATGGCTTGTGCTGGACGGCTGCCGTATCGGGATGCAGGACGGCGAAGAAAGCAGCGTTCTGACAGAGGAAGAAAAAAGCCATTTGCGCAGTCTGATAGCATATTGCGAGAAAGAAGGGATTACCCTTATGCTTCTGGACGCCGGGAACTGTGAAACCGGGAGCAGTACGGAGGCGATACACAGGGCATATGCGGAGCAGATCAAAGAAATCGCAGAAAGCGCCGACGGCGTATTCTGCGATTGGATATGGGCTGAACTGAATTAATTGCGGTTATTCTTCTATCTTCTTTTCAAAATGCTGATAGTCTTTGCTGTGGTTCCAGTTTCCGCCCCAACTGAAACCATGTTGGGTAAAAAGTTTATAACACAGATCATTCTCGTCGATTTTATAGGCAAACGGCTGGCTGCGGTCGGCATAGCTCTCCGCGCCGGCCGGCGATACCCGTTGTTCTCCGTTTTTATAAGTGACATAGGGGTTAAAAAACGGATTGATGTCGATGGCAAGGCCTTTTCCATGCATGGATATTTTATTGGTGCCCGCTATTGTCCGGTAATTAAAGCAGGAAGTGTTATTGTCCTGCATGGAAAGCGTGTCGTCCGCGGCATATTCATCGATCAGACGGATCTGCTCGATCTGGTAATCGGCCTGATACAATTCGTAGAAAATTTCCACCAGATCCTGAGCGATGGCCTTGTTGCAGATCATATCGCCGGTGCTGACATTGCCTTTGAAATTGACATACAAAACGCTGACATGGCGCAGGTCTTCATAGGGAAGCGGGCAGTCTTCCCGATAGGATACGCCGGTGATTCGCTGCTTCATGTCTTCCGATAACGGTTCGTAATAAAAATCCGGCTGATAGATTGTCCGGTTCGCTGTCATTTCTTTTGCGTTCATTTCCGTGTCCCCGCCTGCGCTTTCTGCCTGTGCTTCTGTGATTGGTTTTGTCACACTGATCTCATCGACAGATTCCGACGTCCCTGCCTGTGCCGTTTCCGTCTCCGCTTCTGCCGCTTCTTCGTTTTCGCTTTCCGTCTCTGCCGGCTCCCGGTATGCGACCTCCGGTTCCCGGTGCGCATAGTCGGTGAGCGTTTCCGAATTGTGGCTGATAATAGCGGCCGTAATACATAACAGAAGAAAGAAGATTGCCGCGCCAAAATATTTTGTATATTTTTTCATGTTCCTTTCCTTTCCGGGATGCGCCTGTATGATGTCGTGGTTCTGATTAACATTCATTATAACATATGGATGCGGATGCTACAAATCCCAAAATAATGAACAGGGTTGCCGGAAAACCCAATCTCGTCAGGACTTTTTCCGTCTCTGTCCTTCGGATATGAGATGTTCCCAGTTCGTTCCTGCGTTTGTTATGGCAGGATATACTTGTAATCCGTATTGTTTTCGAGTACAATAAGGCAGGACAAAAAGACAGCAGGAAAGGTTCCGGGAAGACGACCGGGAAGGGGCGGCAGATGGGCATTATTCAGACAAACAAACTGGTATTTGAATATATACGCCGGGATGAGGAAGGAAATGCGGAAGGCATAACCCGCGCGGTCGATGAAGTCGATCTGGATGTGAAACAGGGAGAGTTTGTAGCCATTCTGGGGCATAACGGTTCGGGAAAATCAACACTGGCGAAGCATATCAACGCTATTTTATATCCGACGGAAGGGACGGTGTTGGTGGACGGCCAGGATACGAGAGAGGAAGCGCATGTCTGGGAGATCCGGCAGAAGGCGGGCATGGTATTTCAAAATCCCGATAACCAGATTATCGGTCAGGTGGTGGAGGAAGACGTCGGCTTCGGGCCGGAGAATATGGGTGTCCCGACAAAGGAGATCTGGGAGCGGGTGGAGGAAAGTCTGAAAGCGGTAGGTATGTATGCGTTCCGAAAGCATTCCCCCAATAAACTTTCCGGCGGACAGAAGCAGCGTGTCTCGATTGCGGGCGTAATTGCCATGCATCCGAAATGTATTATTCTGGACGAGCCGACCGCTATGCTGGATCCGAACGGCCGTAAAGAAGTGATCCGTGTGGTGCGCGCGCTGAACCATGTGGAGGAAGTGACCATTCTGCTGATTACACATTATATGGAAGAAGTCATTTATGCGGACCGGGTGATTGTGATGGATCAGGGCAGGGCTGTGATGCAGGGGACGCCGCGGGAAATTTTTTCGCAGGTGGAAAGGCTGAAAAGTCTTCGCCTGGATGTGCCGCAGGTGACAATGCTGGCGCATTCTTTACAGAAAAAGGGCGTGCCGCTGCCGGACGGGATTCTGACGGCGGAGGAACTGGCGGATGCATTGGGGTATCGGAAAGGATAATTATGGCAATCGTTCTGGATCACGTAAGTTATATCTATGAAAAAGATACGGAAATGGCCGCATTTGCGTTAAAGGATATATGCCTGACCATTCCCGACGGACAGTTTATCGGTCTGATCGGCCATACCGGTTCGGGGAAGTCGACGCTTGTGCAACATCTGAACGGTCTGCTTGCGCCGACAGGGGGCCATATCTATTATAATGGAAAGGACATCCATGCGGATGGCTTTGACAAAAAGGAGCTGCGGAGCCGGGTCGGTCTTGTGTTTCAGTATCCCGAGCACCAGCTTTTCGAGGTCGATGTCTTTACGGATGTCTGTTTCGGGCCGAAAAATCTGGGACTCTCCCGGAAAGAGACGGAGCTGCGGGCATTCGAGGCGTTGCGGCAGGTTGGCTTCCCGGAGGAATATTTTTACCAGTCGCCGTTTGACCTGTCAGGCGGGCAGAAACGCCGGGTGGCGATTGCCGGCGTGCTTGCGATGAAGCCCGACGTGCTGGTACTGGACGAACCGACGGCGGGGCTTGACCCGAAAGGAAGGGATGAGATACTGGACCGGATCGCCGCACTGAAGGCGGAAACGGGCATTACGGTCGTACTGGTATCGCACAGCATGGAGGATATAGCGAAATATGTGGATCGGATTATTGTGATGAACCGGGGAAGCGTATTGTTTGACGATGTGCCGGCGGAAGTGTTCCGGCACGATGCGGAATTGGAAGCGGTAGGGCTGGCGGCGCCGCAGATGACATACATTATGCGCACCCTTCGCCGGCGGGGAATGGAAGTCGGTACGGATGTGACGACTCTGGAAGAAGCAGAGCGGGAAATCCTGCGTGTACTGGGAAAATAGAAGCAGACAGAAAAATGGGCGTTGCCGTTTGTGAATGCACCATGGGAGGAGCTATGTTAAGAGATATTACACTGGGGCAATATTATCAGACCGAATCCGTGATACACAGGCTGGACCCGCGGGTAAAGCTGACAGGGACGATACTGTATATAATTTCCCTCTTTTTATTTAACCAGTTTACGGGCTACCTTGTGGCCGCGCTCTTTTTATGTGTGGTAATCCGGCTGTCAAAGGTGCCGTTCCGCTATATGGTAAGAGGGATGAAGGCGATTCTGTTCCTGCTGCTGTTCACGATGGCGTTTAACCTGTTTCTGACGCCGGGTGAGCCGCTCGTGCAGTTCTGGAAACTGACGATCACAAGAGAAGGCCTGCGAATTTCGGTCTTTATGGCGATTCGCCTGACCTTTCTGATCATCGGATCTTCTGTGATGACGCTTACCACGACGCCCAATCATCTGACGGACGGCATGGAAAAACTGATGGGACCGTTGAAAAAAGTGAGAGTGCCGGTACACGAGGTTTCCATGATGATGTCCATTGCGCTGCGTTTTATTCCGATCCTCATGGAGGAAACCGATAAGATTATGAAGGCACAAATTGCCCGTGGCGCGGATTTTGAGAGCGGCAATCTGGTGAAAAAGGCCAAGGCGATGGTACCGCTGCTTGTACCCCTGTTTATTTCCGCTTTTCGCCGCGCCAATGATCTCGCCATGGCGATGGAGGCCCGGTGCTATCAGGGCGGCGCGGGCAGGACGAAGATGAAACCGCTGCAGTATGCGCGCCGGGACTATCTGGCATACGGCGTATTGATCGCTTATCTTTTGGCTCTGATGCTGATGAAATATGTGGGAAGTTTTATATGATGCGGGTAAAATTGACGGTCGCCTATGACGGCACGGCTTATCATGGCTGGCAGATTCAGAAAAACGGAAATACGATAGAAGGGGAACTGAACCGACATCTTTCGGCGCTTTTGCAGGAGGAAATTCAGATCATCGGCGCCAGCCGCACGGATGCGGGCGTCCATGCGCTGTGTAATGTCGCGGTATTTGATACGGAGACAAGGATGCCGGCCGGAAAGATCAGCTACGCGCTGAATCAGCGTCTGCCGGAAGACATCCGTATTCAGGATTCGCGCCGGGTGGCGGACGATTTCCATCCCCGGAAATGTGAGAGCATCAAAACCTACGAATACAAAATTCTGCGGGGCGCGTTTCCGCTGCCGACGGAGCGACTGTATTCCCATTTTATCTATACGCCGCTGCATGTGGAGTGGATGCGGGAGGCAGCCGCCTATCTGGAAGGCAAGCACGATTTCAAAAGTTTCTGCAGTGAAAATTCGCAGGCGGAGAGTACGGTGCGCACGATATACCGGATTGCGCTTGTGGAAGAAGGCAATATGCTGAAAATCCGTATCTCAGGGAACGGATTTCTCTATAATCTGGTAAGAATCCTGGCGGGCACGCTTGTAGAGTGTGGAAAGGGGAGATTTCCGGCTGAGCGCATTCAGGACATTCTGGAAGCG
>CATLGN010000122.1 GCA_949935685.1 uncultured Lachnospiraceae bacterium
GATGAATTTGATTACAAGGTTTCCTGGGGCTGTGATCTGCAGACGGAGCATGAGCGCTATCTGACGGAAAAAGAATTTAAGCGCCCTGTTTTCGTGACGGATTATCCGAAGGAGATCAAGGCTTTCTATATGAAACTGAATGAGGATGGAAAGACAGTGGCGGCGATGGACTGCCTTGTACCCGGTATCGGTGAGATCATCGGCGGGTCCCAGAGGGAGGACGATCTGGGGACCTTAGAGAGAAGGATGGAAGAGATGGGGCTGAAAAAAGAGGATTATGATTTTTATCTCGATCTGCGCAAATATGGCAGTGCAAGACATGCGGGCTTCGGACTTGGATTTGAACGCTGTGTGATGTATCTGACCGGCATGGGAAATATCCGCGACGTGGTTCCTTTCCCGAGAACCGTGAAAAACTGCGATTTGTAGGGCGCGTACGGCAGGGGCATCGCAGTCGGTCATGCAGAGGGACATGACGGGACCGGGGAAGGCGGGTGAGAATACATGAGGAAAAGGGCGCTTTGTACGCTGCTGATCATTGTGATGGGAATGACGCAGATGATACCCGCATATGCGGCTACGATTCCGGAGCTGAAACAACAGTTGGCGGAAACGCAGAACCAGTTGAACGCCATCAGCGGACAGGCTTCCGGTCTGGAAGGGAAAAGAGATGCGGTGGAAGAAGAAATCGACGAACTGGACGGCACACTCGTCGAATTAATGAGCAGCATCAGCCTTCTGGAAGAAGAAATCGAGGATAAGAAAGCGGAAATCGTACAGGCGCAGGACGAGCTTGACAAAGCCATAGCCAGGGAAGAAAAGCAGTATGAGGCTATGAAAATGCGGATCAAATTCATGTATGAAAAAGGAAACAGCAGTTATGCGCAGCTTCTCTTTGAATCCAAAAGCATCAGCGATATGATCAACAAGGCGGAATATATCGAAAAGCTGTACGCTTATGACCGGAAAATGCTGCTTTCCTATCAGGAAACCCGGCAGCAGGTGGCCGATTTGAAAGAACGGCTGGAAGAAGAAAAATCCGAATTGGAAGCGGAAGAATTTGAATTGAAAGAAGAAGAAGCGGCGCTGGAGGAAGCGCTGGAGGCAAAGCGGGCGGAGGCGGAAAACTATGAAGTGCAGATTGCGCAGATCCGGCAGTCGGCCGCCGCTTACAAAGCGCTGATCAAGCAGCAGACCGCGCAGATCAAACAGCTCGAGGCGGAAGAGGCGGCCAAGAGGGCGAAAGAGGAAGCCGAGCGAAAGGCGAGAGAGGAAGCGGAGCGGAAAAAGAATGAAAAGAACAATAAGGGCAATGGTTCCGACAATTCCGAAAAGGGAGGGAACTCTCCCAAACCCGGCAGCAGCGGCAGCGCCAGCGCGGACGTACTCTCTCTGATCAACAGCGCGTCGGGGAGTGCGAAAGGAAAGGAAGTGGCCTCTTTTGCCTGCCGTTTTATCGGCAATCCCTATGTGCCCGGTGGCACGAGCCTGACAAACGGGGCGGACTGCTCCGGCTTTACACAGGCCGTATACCGTGAATTTGGCATTTCCATTCCTCGAAATTCGTCGTCACAGAGAAGCTGTGGGACGGGGGTATCGTATGCGGACGCACAGCCGGGCGACCTGATCTGCTATGCGGGGCATGTAGGCATGTATATCGGCAACGGCTATATTGTCCATGCCAGCACGCAGAGAACGGGAATCAAGATTACGCCCGCTACATATAAGGAGATTCTGGCGGTGCGCAGAGTTCTGTAGCGCGCAGGCAGAGAAAGGACGGATGGAGGATGGAATGGGAGCGGCTTCTGTGCGACGACAGGATACGGCCTTACCGGGGAAAAGGTTCGAGTGATCTGCGGACGGAATTTGAGAAAGACTATCACAGAATTATACAGAGCGCATCGTTTCGGAGGCTCCAGGATAAGACGCAGGTATTTCCGCTGGACAGAAGTGATTTTATCAGGACGCGGCTGACCCATTCGCTGGAAGTATCTTCGTATGGCAGGTCTTTGGGGCAGAACATTGCGCAGAATATTGTACATATGGTAAAGGACCCGGGATTCCGCCCGGAATATGGGGCGGATATTTGCAATATTTTACAGTGTGCGGGACTTCTGCACGATATAGGAAATCCGCCGTTCGGACATTTTGGAGAAACGGTAATACGGGACTGGTTCCGGGACAATCTGAAACGGATTTTATACCGCGGCAGACCGCTGACAGAAGTGCTTACGCCGCAGATGCAGGCCGATTTTTATGCCTTTGAAGGCAATACGCAGGCGCTGCGTCTGGTGACGAAACTCCACTATCTGGTGGACGAGCACGGTATGAATCTGACAAAGGCGCTTTTGGGAACGATTATCAAATATCCGGTTTCGTCTCTGGCGATCGATAAAAAAAGCGGTAACATCAAAACGAAGAAGATGGGATATTTTTATGCGGACCGGGATGTTTTCGCACAGGTGCAGGAAGCGCTGGGGACGGAAGGAAACCGGCATCCGCTCGCGTACATACTGGAGGCGGCTGACGATATTGCCTATCTGACGGCCGATATAGAGGACGCGTTTAAGAAAGACTGCCTTTCGTTTACGGATTTGCTGCGCGAACTGCAAAAAGTCCGGGATAATGCGGAAGAAGCGGAGGCGTTTGCAACGCTTGTGCAGCGGCTGGAGGATAAGTATCAGAAGGCGTTGCAACGGGGCGAGCGTTCGCCGGAGGCATACGCGGTACAGAATTGGATTGTACAGGTGCAGGGGCACCTGATTGCCAGCGCGACGGCGGGATTTACCGGGAATTACCGGGCGATTATGGCGGGTACGCATACGCGGGAGCTGCTGGCGGGAACACCCGGGGCGTTGATGGCGCGGACACTGGGCGATATTGCCTTCCGATATGCCTTTGTGTCGCGGCCGATTCTCAAGCTGGAGATTGCGGCGGAAAAGATATTGAACTTTCTGCTGAATGAATTTGTCCATGCGGTTTTGTATTATGATACGGAAGAAAAACAGACGGCCGTGCAGGAAAAGCTGATTTCGCTGCTCTCGGATAATTACCGCGCTATGTATCACTTTTATGCAAACGGAAAGTCGGACGAGGAAAAGCTGTATCTGCGTCTTTTACTTGTCACGGACGACATCTGCGGGATGACGGACAGCTACGCCAGACGGCTCTATCAGGAGTTGAGCGGACAGTGGCAGGGATAAAAAGGCGAGACCCACACAGCAGTGAACGGGGTCCCGCTTTTTTGCTGCATTCGTGAAGCGACAGCAACTTTATTGTTTCCGCCTGCGTATCCGCTGGGTAAACAGGTCTTTCCATATTGTGGGATGAAACAGAATCAACAGAGGAAAGAGTTCCAGTCGGCCTGCCAGCATGTCGAACATAAGGACATATTTGTTGATGGGATGGAACAAGCCAAAGTTTTGGGTTGGCCCCACCAGTTCCAGACCGGGCCCGATATTATTGATCGTGGCGGCAACCGCGGTGAAGCAGGTGATCAGATCCCGATCTTCGAAAGAAACGGCCAATACGGAGGCAGAAAAGACGATCATAAAAGTAATAAAATATACGTTGATGGAACGCACCACGTCATGTTCCGCCGGTTTGCCTTCGAATTTGATCTTTTTGATGCTCCTGGGGTGGATATAGGAAGTAAGTTCTTTTCCCAGTGTCTTGACAAGAATGACAAATCGGGACACTTTGATACCGCCGCCGGTGCTGCCGGCGCAGGCGCCGATAAACATCAACAGGACGAGCACCGTTTTACTGGCCTGTGACCAGAGGTTGAAATCCACAGTGGAAAAACCGGTTGTGGTAATGATGGAGGCCACCTGGAAGGAAGCATGGGTCAGCGTTTCAAAGGCGGTGCCATACAGCGACAGCGTTTCAAAAAAGACAATGGCAATGGCGGCGGCAATAATACCCAGATAATACCGCACTTCTTCCATGCCAAACGCTTTTTTGAAGTTGTGGAAGATCATAAAATAATAGGCGTTGAAATTGACCCCGAACAGAATCATGAAAATGGTAACAACCCATTGCAGGTATGGGGAATAACTCATCATGCTGTCGGCTTTGATGCCGAACCCGCCGGTACCCGCTGTTCCCATGGAGGTCGCCAGCGCATCGAAAAGAGGCATGCCGCCTGCGAGAAGCAGCAGGATTTCGATAATGGTCATGCCGAAATAAATAAAATATAAGATGCGCGCGGTATATTTCATCTTGGGAACCAGTTTGCCAACGGAAGGGCCGGGGCTTTCCGCCCGCATCAGGTTGATATTGGAACCGCCGCTCAGGGGGATAATGGCCATCAGGAAGACAAGAACACCCATACCGCCGATCCAGTGGGTAAAACTGCGCCAGAACAGTGCGGTGTGGGACAGCGCTTCCACATCAGCGAGAATGCTGGCGCCCGTCGTGGTAAAGCCGGAGACCGTCTCAAACAGGGCGTCTGTCAGAGAAGGAATTTCGCCGGAGATCCAGAAGGGCAGGGCGCCGAAAAAGCTGAGAAAGATCCAGCTCAGCGAAGTGGCGACGCAGCCTTCTTTCAGATAAAAGACGGAGTTGCGTATTTTTTTCAGACACATCAGAAAACCAAGTCCCAGGCAGAGCATGGACACGCCCAGATAGTAAACGCCGACAGGTTCTCTGTAGATAATGGAAACAAGGCAGGGAAGCAGCATGAGAACGGCTTCTGTTTTTAATACGCTTCCCAGAATATAACGTATGATCGAACTGTTCATGATTTCCTCCGCTAGTCTAAAATATCCTGAATATCGTTGAAACCGGTGTGGGTCGTTACGATCATTACGGTGTCGCCGACTTCGATGGAATCGTGCCCGTTGGGTATGATAATGGCGCCGTTGCGGTTGATAAAGGAAATCAGAAGATTTTTTTTCAGGGAAAGATCCTTCAGCGGTATACCGGTAACGGCGGATTTTTCATATACCCGGAACTCGATGGCTTCCACACGGTGGTCAAACATATGGTAAAGCGTCTCAATATTGCTGTCCATGGAGTCCTTTTTTGCCCGCACATAGGCGATAATGGCTTCCGAAGTGATATAGCGGGGGTAGATAACGCTGCCGAGATCGAGTCCGTTGATTACGTTGCGGAAGGTCATACGATTGATTTTGGTGATGACTTTGGCTTTGCTGACCTGTCTGGCGTACATGGTCAGCATAATGTTTTCCTCATCAATCCCGGTCAGGGGAACAAAGGATTCCACGTATTCGATCCCTTCTTCTTTCAGGAGTTCTTCGTCCGTACCGTCGCCGTTGATGATAATGGCTTTCGGCAGCAGGATGCTCAGTTCTTCGCAGCGTTTGCGGCTGCTTTCGATAATCTTGACGGAGATACCCATGTGAAGGAGCTGTTTAGCCAGATAGTATGCGGCTTTCCCGCCGCCGATAATCATAGTGTCTTTCACCTGATTGGTCTTAAACCCAATATGAGCCAGAAAGGCTTTGGCCATCATGCGGGAAGCGACAAAGGAGATAATGTCGCCGGCTTCAACCCGGAAATTACCGGACGGAATATAAACTTCGCCATCCCGCTCCACGGCGCAGATCAGAATATTTTCCGTTATATTTCTGCCGAGCAGGGCAATGGTCATACCGGCGAGTTTGTTACCCTCGGGAACTTTGAATTTGATCATTTCCGCCTGGCCGTGGGCGAAGGAGTTGACCTCCAGCGCGGTGGGCAGGTATAAGACGCGGGCGGCCTCTTTGGACGCTTCCAGCTCCGGGTTGATGATCATGGCAAGGCCCAGCCGTTCTC
>CATLGN010000123.1 GCA_949935685.1 uncultured Lachnospiraceae bacterium
TATGGGGATTTACGGAACGGATGTCACAGAGGAGGCCAATGAAAAGCTGCAGGTGCCGTATGGGGCATATGTGACGGGAATCGAACTGGATTCTCCCGCTATGCAGGCGGGCATCCAGAGCGGCGATGTTATTGTCAGTCTCAACGGCAGAACGGTGGGCAATTACGACGAATATATCCGGGCGCTGCAGGACAGTACGCCGGGCAGCACGGTGAATGTGACGCTGATGCGGAAAAATCAGGAAGAATACAAGTCTATGAGTTTTCTGGCGCCGCTCGGTGAATTGGATTGATTAATAGAATAAAGACAGAAGGGGAGCATAGCGTATGAAGTTTATCAAAGATTATAAAGAGGGAGACCGGGTATCGGACATCTATCTGTGTAAGCACAAACAATCGGCTGTGACAAAAAACGGCAAGCCGTATGAAAATGTGATTTTGCAGGATAAGACCGGTACGATCGACGGAAAAATATGGGATCCCAACAATGCCGGTATCGGTGAGTTTGACAGTCTGGATTATATTGAAGTTTACGGTGAAGTGACAAGTTTCCAGAGCGCGCTGCAGGTGAACATAAAACGCGTACGGCTCTGTCAGGAAGGGGAATATTCGCCTGCCGATTATCTGCCGGTCAGCGGAAAGGATGCAGATGCCATGTATGCGGAACTGCTGGGCATCATTGACAGCGTTACCAATCCGTTTCTGCGGGAACTGCTGAACAGCTTTTTCCGAAAGGATGAGACATTTGTCCGGGCATTCCGGCAGTCTTCCGCGGCGAAAACGGTACATCACGGTTTTGTGGGCGGTCTTATGGAACATACACTGGGTGTGACAAAACTCTGCGAATATTACTGCGGCGCCTATACGCTTCTGAACAGAGATCTGCTGCTGACTGCGGCCATCTGCCACGACATTGGCAAGACGAGGGAATTGTCGCTTTTCCCGGAAAATGATTATACGGATGAAGGGCAGCTTTTGGGCCATATCGTGATGGGATCGGAAATGGTCGGAGAAAAAGCCCGGGCAATCAAAGGTTTCCCGCGCGGACTGGAGGGGGAATTGAAACATTGTATATTAGCCCATCATGGGGAATATGAATTTGGTTCGCCCAAGAAACCCGCGTTGATCGAGGCTGTGGCGCTGAATTTTGCGGATAATACGGACGCGAGACTGCAGACCTTTACGGAACTGCTGAACGGGGCGCAGAGCGACGGATGGCTCGGTTTTAACCGGCTGTTTGAGTCCAACGTGCGGAAAACGCATCTGGAATAGCGGGTGGGGCGGAGCGCCGTGGGAGGGCGTCTGCCCGCGGAAAATGTGCGCGCAATCGAAAAGGCCGGAAGGATGAGCGATATGAAATATGAAAAAAATGACATTGTTGTCATAAGAATAGAAGATATGGGAACCGGCGGCGAGGGAATCGGAAAGGCGGACGGCTTCCCGTTTTTTGTCAAAGATGCGCTGATCGGGGATACGGTGGAGGCGAGGGTCACGAAGGTGAAACAGAATTACGGCTATGCCAGAATGGAGAAGGTTATCGCGCCTTCTTCTTTTCGTGTGGAGCCGGTGTGCCCGTTTCACAGACAGTGCGGCGGCTGCCAGCTTCAGGCGCTGTCTTATGAGAAACAACTGGAATATAAGCAAAAAAAAGTGAACGATGTGCTGGTACGGATCGGCGGTTTTTCCGGAGAGACGATCGGGCGTATCATGGAACCCATTGTGGGAATGGAAAGCGGATTCCACTACCGGAACAAAGCGCAGTTTCCGATCGGAACCGATAAAAACGGGAATCCTGTCGCGGGCTTTTATGCGGGCCGGACGCACAGCATTATCGCCAATACGGACTGTGCGCTGGGCGTGCCGGAGAACCGGCAGATATTGGAAATCGTGCTGGCATATATGCGGGAATATCATGTGCCGGCATATGACGAAAAGGCGGGAACGGGACTTGTGCGCCATGTGCTGATTCGCAAAGGCTTTGCGACCGGGGAGTTGATGGTATGTCTGGTTATAAACGGAAAAAAACTGCCGGCTGCGGAACGGTTGATTGCCGCGCTGGCCGCGGTACCAAATATGACGAGCGTGTCATATAGTGTCAACGAAAAAAACACAAATGTCATTATGGGCGGGCAGATTGTATTGCTCTGGGGTAAGGAGCGGATTGCGGACAGGATCGGAGACATTACGTTTTCGATTTCGCCATTGTCGTTCTATCAGGTCAATCCGGTGCAGACGGAAAAACTGTATGGGCTGGCGGCGGAGTTTGCGGATTTGAAAGGGAATGAGACGGTCTGGGATCTGTACTGCGGCATCGGAACGATTTCTCTGTTTCTGGCAGGAAAGGCAGGACAGGTTTACGGCGTGGAGGTTGTGCCGCAGGCTGTGGTGGACGCAAGGGATAACGCTGCGCGCAACGGGATCGAAAATGCCTCGTTTTTTGTGGGAAAGGCGGAAGAAGTGCTTCCCGAGAAATATCGCCGGGAGGGGATTACGGCGGATGTGATCGTGGTCGACCCGCCCCGGAAAGGATGCGATGCGCGGTGCCTTGCCACGATGCTGCAGATGAGGCCGGAGAAAATCGTGTATGTGAGCTGCGACTGCGCTACCCTGGCGCGGGATTTGAAGGTGCTGTGCGCAGGCGGGTATGAGCCGGAGAGAGCGCGGGCGGTGGATATGTTTCCGATGACGGGGCATGTCGAGTGCGTAGTGTTGATGTCAAAAGTACAGAAGTAAATACCGAAAAAGGCTTGAAAACAAGGCATTTCCGAGAGTTGGGAGTTCTTTTCCGGCTCTCGGATTTTTTCGTTTTGGGGTGCTTGCAGCCAGGAGAAATCGAGGGTTGAGTTGACAGGTTGAAAATGGGCAAGGTTGAGTTGATAAGATGATTTTGTGTAGAGTTGAGTTGATAAGGTGATTGTCTTGCGACAATGAGGATGCGGACAAGCAACCGTGCAAACGAAATTAGTTTTGCGTTCACAAACTTTTATAGACTTTTGCGTATTTTTGTGATATAATATTTAGCATAGGCCATCGACACTTCGAAATAAAGGCGTATAAGCATTCGGTGGTGCATAGAAGAACAGAAAAGCATACAAAGTGTGGAGGTAAAGCGGATGCGTTTTAGCTACAATAAATTGTGGAAATTATTAATAGACCGCGGAATAAATAAAAAGACATTGCGTGAAATGAGTGGGATTAGTGCCACATCGGTTGCCAAACTTGGAAAAGGTGGCAACGTCAACACAGATGTGCTGCTTAGAATATGCAACGCTCTCAATTGTGATGTTGGAGATATTATGGAATTTGTTAGAGAAGAAAATTTTGAAGAACAGGAACGAAAGGATGCATTTCCTAATGGGTAAAACTAATACATCCTTGGCAAGGGTTGAAAAATATAGTGCTGTAGATGAGGCATTGAACCTTATCTATTTATATATACAAGAAGTTTATTCGCCGAAGGAAGTAGAACTGATTTGCGGTGAGTTAAAAAGCATTGCAAGAAGAGACGATTTTCAGTGTGTTGAGGTAGCTTCATCTAAGCGAACATATACTCAAGTTCAAGATGCTCTTTCCAAGATTAATGAGAAACAGAGCATAAGAAAAAGCAAAGGGGTATATTACACCCCAAATGATGTTGTCCGGTTTATCCTCACGAATAGTATTAAAGCCTCATTCGGAAAGCTTACAGCATCCAATGTTAGTGATTTGAACCTGGATAACATACCATACCGTTCATTTTGCTGTGGGAAGACCGTGTTTGACCCAACGTGTGGAGCTGGAGAATATCTGCTTGCAGCACTTGAAATTAAAATTGATTTGTTGAAGAAAAATGCAAAGATTACCAATCGTCTTATACAAGAGGTAGTTTCTACGATTTATGGCAATGATGTGAATGTTGAATCCATTATTATTGCAGAATTGAGATTGCTACTGTTCATTATAGAATCTTGTGGCGTTGATTATTGTATCGGACTTGGAAATGTAATGAACAGACGATTCACATCCTTTGATTTTATTGCAGACGAGGCCTCTTTTGAGGATAAGTATCATATCGTGATAGGTAATCCACCTTATGTTGAGGATTTCAAATCCGGTCTTGAACTTAGTGATAAATATGGGAACATTTATGCTAATATCCTCCTAAATGCGGCAAGGAAACTTGAAAAGAACGGTTCTATCGGATTTATAATTCCTCTTTCATATGTGTCTACACCGAGGATGAAAAAACTTCGAGAGGAATTAGGAGACCTGGTTTCTGAACAATATATTTTAAGTTACGCAGATAGACCGGATTGTTTATTTGATTCGGTGCATCAAAAATTATGTATTCTAATCGGCAAAGACCGAAAGGTGGAAAAAACTGTTTTTACCGGAAACTATCAGTATTGGTATAAGCAAGAACGCGGTACGCTTTTTACTGATATCCAAATGGTAAGGAATAGATATGAGAATGCAGATTTTATTCCTAAGTTAGGCACACAACTGGATATTGATATCTACAAGAAAATAACTGATACACGAAAAATGCAATCGGTATATGCTATATCGAGAGCTGGCACTGAATCGGTTTTCTTAAATCGTCGAGAGGCGTTTTGGATGAAGGTCTATAGAGAAAAGGTAGATGACCCTGAATATAAGGTTTTCAGTTTTCATACCCCGTTAGAAGCTGATTTTTGCTATTGCCTGATCAACTCTACCCTTTTCTGGTGGTATTGGATTAGTGTGTCTGATTGTTGGCACGTTAGTAAAGATTTAAACGGATTCATGATGCCGCTACAGGTTGATATGACTGGTGCCACGGAATTGGCTAACAACTTAAGAGAGCGATTGGAAAAAACGAAAGTATATGTAGGCACAAAACAAACGCAGTATGAATATAAACATCGAGAGTGCTTGTCAGAAATTTGGGCTATAGATGATTTTATAAATGCTGCGTATGGACTAACTGAAACCGAAAGCAAATATATTAAGAATTTTGCTATTAGGTACAGGACAAGCGGAGGAATTGACGCAGATGAAAATAATTGATTTATTTGCAGGATGCGGTGGCTTATCCCTTGGCTTTATCCAAGCAGGATTCAGCGTGGAAAAGGCGGTAGAGTATGACCCCGTTATAGCGGACACATATCAGCGTAACCATCCGGAAGTTGATGTGATTGTTGATGACATAAAAAATATAGACACCTCTGATATGTTTGCAGGAACGACGGCAGATGTCATTATAGGAGGACCACCTTGCCAAGGTTTTTCTATGGCAGGTGCGAGAATTAGACAGGGATTTATTGACGACCCTCGAAATTACCTTTTCAAGCACTACTTTAATGTTGTAAAAGCGGTTAAACCTAAAGTTTTCGTTATGGAAAATGTAAAAGGCATATCTACTATGCAGGGTGGGAAAATTTTTGAAGAAATCAAAAGAATTTTTCAGGACCCCGAAGCACTTAATGGAAAACCATACCGTATATACCACAGGGTAATCAACGCTGCAGATTTTGGAGTACCCCAACGAAGAGAAAGAATGATTATTATAGGGGCTCTTGTGGACGAAGCAGACATTGACACATTATGGGATAAAACTATAAACGAGATAAAAAGCGAGTACCCTACCTATTTTGATGAGGTAACGGTTCTGGATGCGATAGGAAATCTTTCGATGACAAGCGAAGATGGAGTGATTGATAATCCATCGCCGGAAACTGCTTATGAAAAATATTTGTCCTGCGATGCAAAAACGCTTACAAACCATTCACGGTCACGCCATTCAAAGGTTGCAG
>CATLGN010000124.1 GCA_949935685.1 uncultured Lachnospiraceae bacterium
AGAAAGAGTTATATGACGACAAGAAACTGCATCTGGAAGCGGCCAAACTGAAGTTTGAATTTATGAACAATGCGCAGGCGCTGATTCACGGCGATCTGCACACAGGTTCGATCTTTATCAATCAGGAGCATACATATGTGTTTGACCCGGAATTTGCCTTCTATGGTCCGATGGGATACGACGTGGGCAATATTATCGCCAATATGTTCTTCGCATGGGCAAACGGCGACGCGACGATCGAAGATCCGGCGGAAAAGGAAAAATTTTGCGGGTGGACAATCGACTGCATCGAAGAGATTGTGGATAAATTTATTGCCAAATTTAAGACCGTATTCCGGGAGCGGGTGACGGACACGATGGCAAAGACGGAAGGTTTTCTGGAATACTATCTGGGGACGATTCTTGCCGATACGGCGGGCGTTGCGGGACTGGAATCCATCCGCCGCATCGTGGGCATGGCGAATAACAAAGACATTACCACGATTGCGGACGAGGCAAAACGCGCGCGCGCGGAGAAGATTATCGTGACACTGGCGAAAAATTATATTATGAACAGGACAGAGTTTGTTTCGGGCGCAGACTACAGGAAGGCGATCGAAGCGGCGATTGCAAAGTTCTGAACATGTCCTTTGGGGGATGCCATAATGCGCGGAAAGGAGAATGACAATGAGCGACAAAAAAACCATTATGGATTATGAGACAGTGGCTTTGGACGACGAGAAAAGCGCGCTGGTCATTATTGATCAGACGAAACTGCCTTACAGTACGGAAATTCTGGAACTGACAAAACAGGAGGACATCTGGAACGCGATCTATCTGCTGCAGGTACGGGGGGCGCCGGCGATCGGCGTTGCGGCGGCGATCGGCATTTATCTGGCTGCCAAAGAGATCGAAGCCGACACATGGGATGCTTTTTATCCGGCGTTTCAGAAGGCAAAGGCGTATCTGGATTCCGCTCGTCCCACGGCGGTCAATCTCTCGTGGGCACTGAATCGGATGGACGCTGTCTGCAGGGCAAATCAGGACAAACCGATTGCGGAGCTGAAACAGATTCTGCACGATGCGGCGGTCGAGATCAAGGACGAAGACATCTGGGTGTGCAAGAGCATCGGGGAAAATGCGCTGTCTCTCGTAAAACCGGGCGACGGTCTGCTGACACACTGCAATGCCGGCAAACTGGCGACGGTGAAGTACGGGACGGCGACGGCGGTGATGTATCTGGGACAGGAGCGCGGTTACAATTTCCGTATCTTTGCCGACGAGACAAGGCCGCTTCTGCAGGGCGCGCGGCTGACCGCTTTTGAATTGTATGAATCCGGTCTGGACGTAACGCTGATCTGCGATAACATGTCCGCGACCGTGATGAAAAATAAATGGGTGGACGCGGTGTTTGTAGGCTGTGACCGTGTGGCGGCCAACGGCGATACGGCTAATAAAATAGGGACTTCCGTTGTGGCGACGGTGGCAAAGCGTTACCATATTCCGGTTTATATTTGTGCGCCGACTTCCACGATTGATCTGCATACGCCGACCGGGGCGGATATTAAGATTGAACAGCGTCCGGCGGAAGAAGTGACGGAAATGTGGTACAAAGAGCGGATGGCGCCGGTGGGCGTGAAAGTATTCAATCCCTGCTTTGATGTGACCGATAATGATCTGATTGCAGGCATCATTACGGAATATGGCATTGCCAGAGCGCCGTACACAGAATCTCTGAAAGAAATTTTTGCAAAAAAAGAAGCGGCAAAGAATGAGAAAAAAGCGGCGGAATAACCGGAATATGCGATGGAGGTAAGGCATGAAAAAAATCATCAATAAGCCTGAAGATTACGTGAACGAAATGCTGGAGGGACTGTACGCGGCGCATCCGGATTTGATTACATATACCAATGATGATCTGCGCTGTCTGGTGACGGCGAAGAAAAAAGCGGGCAAGGTAGGGATTGCCACAGGCGGCGGCTCCGGCCACCTGCCTCTTTTCCTCGGCTATGTGGGCGAAGGGATGTTGGACGGGTGTTCGGTAGGCGATGTTTTTCAGTCTCCGAGTGCGGAACAGATGGCGGCTGTCACAAGAGAAATTGACGATGGCGCGGGTGTATTGTATATTTATGGAAATTATAACGGGGATATATTCAACTTTGATATGGCCGCGGAAATGGTGGATTTCGAAGATGACATCCGTGTGGAGAGTGTGGTTGCCGGAGAAGATGTGGCGTCGGCGGCGCCGGGCGCACCGGGAGAGAAAAACACCCGCCGGGGCGTGGCAGGCATTATCTTTGTATACAAATGTGCAGGCGCGGCGGCCGCGGCTATGCTCGATTTGGACAATGTAAAGCGGGTGGCGGAAAAAGCTGCCGCCAATGTGCGGACAATGGGCGTGGCGCTGACGCCGTGTACGGTTCCGCGTGTGGGCGAACCGGGCTTTTCCATCGGTGATGACGAAATGGAAATCGGCATGGGTATTCACGGGGAAGCGGGCATCCGCCGGGGAAAACTGGAGCCTGCCGATCAGATTGTGGACGAAATGCTGGATAAGATCGTGGCGGATCTGCCGTATGCGGCAGGTGACGAGGTGGCCGTTCTGATCAACGGTCTGGGCGCGACGCCTCTCGATGAGCAGTATATCGTGACGAGAAGAGTGGATCAGTATCTGAAAGAAAAGGGCATTCGGGTACACAGATATTATGTGGGCGAGTATGCGACGGCGCTGGAGATGGCGGGATTTTCCATTTCCCTTCTCAAGCTCGACGACGAGTTGAAAACGTATCTGGATGCACCGGCGCGAACACCGTTTTTTGTTGCATAGGAGAGGACAGGATGAAAGCAGAAGATTTGAAAGGTCTTTTTCGGAAACTCAGTGAAGTGATGGAAGAGAACAGAAAATATCTGATTAAACTGGACAGTGTGGTAGGCGACGGCGATCTGGGACTGACAATGGGCGACGGTTTTCTGGCTGCGTACGAAGCCGTGTCGCCGACAGACGAGAGCGACATCGGCAAACTGCTTTACAGCGCCGGAAAAGCGATGTCGGTGGCCGTACCCTCGACGATGGGAACGCTGATGGCGTCGGGCTGGATGCAGGCGGGCAAAGCGCTGAAGGGAAAAACCGAGATCGGCGAGGAAGATATGGCGGATATTTTTGCGGCTTATCTGGAGGGCGTGTCCAACAGAGGGAAGGCAAAAGTCGGGGATAAGACATTCCTTGACGGACTTGCGCCCGCGGTGGAAGCGATGCGCCGGGCGGTGCAAGAGAAAAAGAGCGGCAAAGAGATGGCGTCCGCGGCTTATGAAGCGGCGAAACAAGGCTTTCAAAATACGACGACAATGGTTGCCGTTCACGGAAGGGCGGCCACCCGTGGGGAGGCGTCCCGTGAGTTGGAGGATCCCGGCGCGGCGGTTGCCATGCTGATGATGCAGGCGTACCGGGACTGGGCGTAGGAAACGGAGCAGTCGCACGGGTTATGGAGGACAGAAACCGGAAAAGTCCTGAATGGCGGACTTTTCCGGTTTTATTTCATCCCACAGGAAATACATTCGGATTTGTTATCTCCCCGAAAATGTGATATACTATGAACACTTGGCGAGGTATTATCGAGCCTAGTGTGAATGTACACCGAGGTATTATCGAGCCTGGTGTGAATGTACACCTGTTACAAATAACAATTCACGGAAGAGGTATGGCATGACGGTAAAAGAACTGGCGGCATTGGCTGGTGTGTCTCCGGCAACGGTTTCTCTGGTGCTGAACGGGAAAAAGGGTGTCAGCGAGGAGAAGCGGAAAGAAATTCTGAAGCTGGTGGAAGATAATCAGTACAGGCATCAGAAAAGAAGCGATGCCGGTACGCGGAATATACTTTTTATCAAGTATTCCAGAGATGGCGTCATTTTGGAAGAAAATACAAATTTTGTTTCCGCCATTATGGACGGTGCGGAAATGGAATGCCAGCAGCAGAACTTTCATTTTAATATTACGATGTGCGAGGGAAATCTTGCCGAGACGCTGGAAAGCTTTGATTACTCCAATTTTTATGGGATTATGATTCTGGGAACCGAGTTAGGGGAAGAAGACTATCCGATATTGGAAAAGATACCGATTCCGTATGTAATTGTTGACAACAGCATGCCGCATTTTGACTGTAATTGTGTAGCGATTGACAATAAGGAAAATGTGTTTAAGGCGATTCAGCATTTTGTGCGGCGCGGCGGCGACCAGATCGGGTATTTTGGCAGTAATGTTAAAATTCAGAATTTTATCGAGCGGGAACAGGGATTTTTTGAAGCGATGGAATATTTCGATTTAAAGGTCAGCGAGGACAATGTATTTAGCGTGCCGCCCACGATGCTCGGCGCTTTTGAACAGACGCAGCGGTACATCGAGGCGGGCAGGCGGATACCGCCGTGCATTTTTGTGGACAATGACACGATGACCATCGGGGTGATGAAGGCGCTTAACATTGCCGATTATGCGGTGCCGGAAGACGTTTCCGTGATCGGGTTTGACGACATTACTTTCTGTACGATTTATTCGCCCACAATTTCCACAATTCATGTCAATAAGCGGATGCTGGGAAAGATGGCGTTGTCGACGCTGCAAAATATGACGGAAATGAAAGACTTTAAGAAGGTAAAAATCCGAATCAGCGGAGATCTGAAAATACGGCAGAGTACGAGATAAAGGCGGAGGGAGCGGATATGGAATACAGGAGATTTGGAACGACGATTGTTGCGCGGCTTGACAAAGGCGAAGAAATTCTGGAACAGGTAAAGGAGATCGCGGCCAGAGAGGAGATAAAGCTGGCCTCCGTCCGGGCATTGGGCGCGGTGGGCGCGTTTACCGTGGGCGTGTTTCGGACGGCGGAAAAGCAGTATCATTCCAATCAGTTTGCAGGGGATTTCGAGATTGTATCCCTGACAGGGACAATCAATACGATGGACGGCGCGTTTTATTGCCATCTGCATATGAGCGCGGGCAATGAGAAAGGGGAAGTCTTTGGCGGGCATCTGAATCGGGCGGTTGTCAGCGCCACATGCGAAATGGTGATCGAAGTGATCGACGGGACGGTAGACCGTTGTTTTGATGAACATATCGGGTTGAATCTGTTTCGGTTCTGACAGCGGAGGTGTGCTGAAATGAATTTTTCTGATATGGTTGTGGGAGAAAGCGGATTATTGGTAGAATTACGTTGCCATAATTCTTTCAATGAGAAAATCTTTACAGACATTATAAACTATCTTAATACACATTTGCCCGAATGGAAATCGGCCGGTTCTATACCCATTGCTGATGTAGTACCTGTCTTCAACTTGATTGATGAGTTGTCCGGTGGAAGTCAATTTTGGAATGAAGAGGTGGCGCTGCGGGTGGAAGATGCCGTATTTGAAATACAGGAAATGATTGATTCATTAGAAGAATAAACGAGGGTGTAAAATTTTTTTACACCCTCAATCATCATTCCTCTTGATGGGATAAAATCTCATTTGTCAGGAGGCATCGGAATGAATAACCAATATAATAAAACAATCACAGCCTGTTTTGTGGGATATATCGTGCAGGCTGTGGTCAACAATTTTGCACCCTTGCTGTTTTTATTTTTTCAAAAAAGCTATCATGTTCCGCTCTCTCAGATTACGCTGCTGGTGACTTTCAATTTTGGAATACAGCTATTGGTCGATCTTCTTTCTGTCGGATTTGCAGATAAGATAGGGTACCGTGCATCAATGGTTATAGCTCATGTTTTGTCGGCTG
>CATLGN010000125.1 GCA_949935685.1 uncultured Lachnospiraceae bacterium
TGGGTACGCTGCTCAGTATTCTCTCTCTGCTCCTGTGCGCCCTGCTGTTTGTCATCGGCATTCTGCAGCATCGAAATCTTTTCGATATGCTGATCACGGCCATATCCCTCGCGGTTGCCGCCGTGCCGGAAGGCCTTCCCGCCATTGTCACAATCTGCCTTGCCCTGAGCGTTACCCGTATGGTCAGAGTCCATACCATTATCCGCAAGCTCCCCTCCGTGGAAACGCTCGGCTGTGTCAGCGTGATCTGCTCCGATAAGACCGGTACCCTGACGCAAAACCGCATGCGCGCCGTCAGTTGTCTCTGCGGCCTCTCGCTCATGCCAGTCCAAAAGCTGAACTCCCGGGAACACGCCGATTTTCTGAACGGTATGACACTCTGTAACGACGCCCTGCTCTCCCCGGAGAAAAATATCGGCGATCCGACGGAGCTGGCTCTCCTCGAACTGGCAGCGCAGCATGGGCTGAAAAAAGAGACACTGGAAAAAACAATGCCGCGGCTGAAAGAGCTGCCCTTTGATTCCCGGCGTAAAATGATGACCACGCTCCATCGTCTGGGAAACGGCAGTATCAGCTACACAAAGGGCGCGCCCGATGAAATTCTCAAACTCTGTACCGCGATCCAGCTTCACGGAAAAATCCTGCCCGTCACACAGGCGCACCGCACCGATATACAGCGCCATATGAAACAAATGTCCTCACAGGCGCTCCGCACGCTTGCCATCGCCATGAAAAAAAACGGTTCCGGGCCGATGGAAAAAGATCTTGTCTTCATCGGACTTGTCGGTATGCAGGATCCGGCCAGACCGGAAGCGGCGGGTGCGGTACAGGCATGCCGGCAAGCAGGCGTCACAACCGTTATGATCACCGGCGACCATATTGACACGGCTTTTGCGATTGCAAAACAGCTTGATATTGTCCGGGAACGCAGCCAATGCATGTCCGGCAGCGAAATGGCGCGGCTTTCCGACGAAGCCTTTTCCCGAAAGCTCGATAGCGTGCGCGTTTTTGCCCGCATTTCCCCGGAACAAAAAGTACGGATTGTAAAGGGCTTCCAGTCCGCCGGCCATATCGTGTCCATGACCGGCGACGGCGTAAACGATGCCCCCTCTCTCAAAGCTGCCGACATCGGCATCGCCATGGGAAAAAACGGCACCGATGTGGCCAAGCAGGCGGCAGAAGTCATTCTGACCGACGACAATTTTGCCACCATTGAAAAGGCCATTGAGGAAGGAAGGGGCGTCTACGAAAATATCAAAAAATCCGTTATTTTCCTGCTGTCCTCCAATCTGGGCGAAATTATGACTATGTTTATCGCCGTGATCAGCGGTCTGGCTTCCCCCCTGCGTTCCAGTCATATCCTCTGGATTAACCTGATCACCGACTCGCTTCCGGCTCTGGCGCTCGGTATCGACGAAAATGACGGCGCAGCTTTGATGCGGCGGCCGCCGCGCGGAAAGGATGAAAGCCTCTTTGCCGAAGGCGGCATGGCCTGTACCTGTTTTTACGGAATCCTCATCGCCGCCATCAGCCTGACCGCTTTTTTTGCCTTTCCCTACATACTGCTGATCAGAAAGGGATTGCCCGTTACCTTACACAGCGTTTCCATCCTGCTTCGGCAGGAAGCCGTTCTGATGCGCGCCCAGACCTATGCCTTTACCGTCCTCGGCATGTCACAGCTCTTTCACGCCATCGGTATGCGCGACATCCATACCTCCCTGCTGCGCATGCATCATCTGCGCAACAAACTGATGCTGGCCGCTTTTGTAATCGGATTCCTGCTCCAGTTGGCGGTAACACGGCTCCCCTTCCTGATCCGTGCCTTCGGAACGGTCCGCCTCCTGCCGATGGAATGGATTTTCCTGCTCGTTCTGGCCGCCGTTCCCCTGCTGGCACACGAACTGCTCCTGCTGTGCCGGGGAAAAGGGGCGTAAAACCAAGCCTGCCTGCAATATAAATTTTACTATCTTTTTTCCCCGATATATGATATACTTTTTTTCAATTACGTTACAGGGCTGCACATTATGAGGTACGGACATGAAAACACGGCCAGGGCTGAAAAATTTCATACTGTTTCTGCTGCTGACCGCGTTGATTGCCGCGGGCTGTGCGGAATTGTCCGCGCCGTCCCGGAAAGCGGCCCCCTCCGGCCAGACGGAAACCGTATCGCATACGCTGGAAGCGCCCGCCCTGACCGGTCTTCCGGATGTGTGTGAAGAACAGGTTTCCGGCAGCCGTCTCTCCGTTTCCTTGTCTAGTATTACACGGAATATCCGTACTGGTTTTTCGGGCCGGTATGCCGTTTCCGTCCTCTTCCATATACTGACGCTTCTGTCAGTTTATTTGTCGTGTATCAAAAAAACCATTCTGTCGCGTGATACCCGTTTTCTGTATCAGGAGGCATTTACCATCTCCTATATGCAGGACACGGACGGCAGGAAGCGCCTCTCTTAATCTCTGCTGCTTTACCGCAGACCATTCATTCAAATTCATAAACACAAAATCAGAGAGTAAGAGAGGAAAATTACATATGGAAATCAGTATTGGACTTTGGATTGTCATCATTGTCGGAGGATTTGTTGGCATTGCTTCTACTTTGTATGTCGTTTTTTCCCTGTTTGCAACACTGGGATACAAAATATACCGCAAATGCAAATACGGCATTTCCCTTTTCAACTGAATATTTTTGTTCGATCGGGAAGACGCTCTCGCGCTTTCGCGTGACAAGGTCCTTCCTAATAGAATAGCAAACGGCGCAGCTTTCACAGGCTGCGCCGTTTTTTTACAAAAATCATCGTCTCCTATAGCAATGCAACCGCACGCTCGAGACGTTCCAACGCCTCCTGCAGCGTTGCCCGCGGACAGGCCGTATTGATCCGCTGAAACCCTTCTCCCGTCGCTCCGAATATCGTTCCGTCATCCAGCCAGAGCTTTGCCTCCTCGACAAACAGCCGGTTTAACGCTTCTCCCGAAAGGCCCAGTTTCCGGCAGTCCAGCCATACGAGATAGGTCCCTTCCGGTTCCGTCATCGTAATCTGCGGAATCCTTGCGGCAAGAAACGCCCGGATGAAGGCGATATTGTCCCTGACATATGCAAGCATGGCCGCATACCACGCCTCCCCGTCCCGATAGGCGGCCTCACACGCCGCCAATCCCGCCAGATTCGGCTCATCATAACCGGTCGCCGTGATCTGTCGCCGGAATTGTTGCCGCAGCTTTTCATCGGCAATGAAAATATTAGAAATCTGCAGACCCGCAATGTTAAATGTCTTGCTCGGCGCGGTGCAGGTAACAGTCATATCCCGGTATTCCGTTTTCAGATCCACAAACACCCGATGCCGTCCTGTATGCACAAAATCGGCGTGAATTTCGTCACTGACGACAATCACACCGTGCCGTCTGCAAATATCGCCCACCGCTTCCAGCTCCTCCCGGCTCCATACGCGGCCGACCGGATTATGCGGATTGCAGAGAAAAAACAGTCTGATCTTCTCCCGGACAACTTTTTCCGCAAAATCCTGCAAATCCATATGATAACGGCCATTTTCATCCATAACCAGCGTATTGCTCACAGTCCGCCGGCCATTGTTTCTGATCACACTGTCAAACGGATAATAGACCGGTTTCTGAATCAGTACCGCATCCCCCGGCTCCGTAAAAGCCCTGACCGCCATTGCCAGCGCAAACACAACGCCAGGCGTCGTCACGATCCACTCCGGCTTCGCATTCCACTGATGGCGCCGCTTCATCCATCCGCAGACCGCCTCATAGTAACTGTCCTGCACCTGCGCATAGCCGTAAATCCCATGCGCCGCCTGTGCCGTAATCGCTTCCTGTATCGATGAGGAAACACGAAAATCCATATCCGCCACCCACAGCGGAAGTACATCCTCCGGCATTCCCATCGTCGCCCGGCCGTCATATTTCAGACATCCCGTCCCGTTTCGATCTATCAGCGTTTCAAAATCCAGATTTTTCTCCATTATTGTTCTCCGCATTCTTCCTCTGTGTTGTCTGCCTTATCAATCCCGCAGCCGTCAAAGGCAGGGATAAAGCTCTCCTGCGCCGTTGCGCCTTCCTGAAAAAACCCGTTTTCCAGCCCCAGGCCGATTGCATGGGAGAGCAGATCTTCATACGCTTCCGGCCGCACATTCCGCCGCAGCTCCGCATATGCCCGCACATGAGCCAGCGGCGTATACTGGTTCATAATGCTGATAAAAATACGTTCTCCATATGCGGCGAGCAGATATTCCACAATCTCCCGGGCATCGTCCTCCCCGCCGGGCAGCAGCAGATGACGTACGATAACGCCTCGCGTCATCAGCAGACTCTCGCCCCGTGCGCTCCGCTCCTGATAGGCATCGACATCCAGACGCTCCGTCCCCGTCGCTTCATCGGTAAAGCGCATCTCCCCGCACTGGCGCACCATCTCTGCAATCGCAGCACAGGCTCTCTCGAAATAATCCGGGGCATTGGCATACCGCCGGCTCCGTTCGCGGCTCTTATATTTCAAATCCGGCAGGTATACGTCCACATAACCCTCCAGCATACGCAGTGTTTCCACCGATTCGTAGCCACCCGTATTATATACGACAGGCAGCAAAAGGCCCATCCCTTTCGCCCGCGCAAGCGCATTCCGCACCTGCGGCGCAAAATGACAGGCCGTCACCAGATTGATATTATTGGCTCCCTTTTCCTGCAGCTCCAGAAAAATCTCCGCCAGCCGTTCCTCCGTGACCGGCTTTCCCGCGCCGCCGGAAGCAATCTCCGCATTCTGGCAAAATACGCATCCCAGCCCGCAGCCCGAGAAAAATACTGTTCCCGAACCCTTCCGGCCGGAAATACACGGTTCTTCCCACATATGCAGCGCCGCTCTCGCCGCCCGTATCTCCGCAGTCTGGCCGCAGACACCCCGCCGGCCCCGCCGCCGGTTTACTCCGCACGCTCTGGGACAGAGCATACACCGTTCCATTTTGTCTTCCATCATTCCCGTTTCCGTCTATCGTTCCATCTCCGGCAGCAGTATCGCCGGACTGCCTGTCTCCTCTGTCCTGCGCAGATCAATAATCCGCTGGTTCTCCGAACCCCGGTAGCTGAGCATCCTGTTTTTCCGCTCCGCGATAAAAGGCCCGTCCACGAGAACATCGCACAGCGAGAGAAACTCTCCTGTAACGTTACAGTTTGCCCTGCCCGAAGGTAAAAAGTCCTCATATACATACCCACTGTACGCCCATATATCCCGGGCAGGCAGTTCCTGCCGAATCCGCCGCAGCAGCGGCAGCAGCGCCCGCTGATTTTCCGGCTCTCCCGGGTCGCCGCCAAGCAGCGTCAGACCCGCTATATAATCCGGCCGGAGCATATCGATTACGGCTGCTTCCGTTTCCGCCGTAAAAGGCTCCCCATAGGTAAAATCCCATGTCATCTCGCTGAAACAGCCTTTGCAGTGATGCGTACAGCCGGACACAAACAGAGAAACCCTTACCCCGGGGCCGTTTTCAATCGTAAATGGTTTGATCATTCCGTAATGCATGACCGCTCCCTCCCGTCACCGCCATACTTTCGCCTGCTGCCACAAACGCCTACAGATGCATCACCCGCTCCCGGATCTCCTGCGTCCGGCCCTGATTCCAAAACTGCGTGCCGATATAACCGCACGTCCGTCTGGCCACATTCATCGTCTCCTGATTGCGGTTTCCACAG
>CATLGN010000126.1 GCA_949935685.1 uncultured Lachnospiraceae bacterium
GACGACCACATCCACGCCGGTCTCGCTGATACTGACCACCACATCCTCAAAGCCTTTTGCCTCCAGAAGAATCTCCGCCGCCGTCTCTTTTTCCGCAATATCGGTCAGTTGTATCATGCCTTCGATGGCGCTCTGTTTCTGTGCTTCGGATACACTGGTGCTGTTGATAATGTCCAGCAGCGTTTCCTTGTTTTTGGCTCTCGTCTGTTCCTTCATCAGTTTTGCGCCGGACATGGATGTAACATTGGCGGTCGAGGTAAAGACTGCCTCGCCGGGTGTGTCTTCCTGTGTCACCTCACCCTGTGCCATCTCTTCATTCAGGTAATCCGCAGAGGCAGTAATGTCATCGGTATCCAGGCTTTCGATGTCCTGAAATACGGTCTGCCCTGTTCCGTCGTCCGCTATGGAAACGCCTTCTGCCAGTTCCATGTCCTCGTCTGAAATCTCAAGCGCCGCGCTTGTATACGTATCCGCTTCCTCCGGGAGAAGTTCTCCGCTGTCTCCGGTCACGACCGACTCCCCGGAGACGCTCATCAGTTCTTCATCGCTCAATTTCGTTCCTGCAAAATTGAGATACCCCGCCACCGCGATCATAATCGCCAGCGCCGTAATCATAATCTGGTTCTTTTTCAGTACGTTTTTCACGATATTCTCCCCTTACTTTGTCGTTTTCATTTTTGCTATTTTAATTTTATTCGCGTCGATTCCAAATAATGCCTGAATTGCTTCACTAATATTCCGCCTCACCTGTTCTCTGCCGCCGCCCTCGGCCAGCACCGCCACGCCTGCCACGTCAGGCTGTAATTTTTTCCGAACGTAGGGAATCTGTCTGCCGTCCGCGTCCGTAACGAATACCGTCGTCTCCTCACTGTTCATATCGTTCGTGCTCCTGCTCCCGCCCGCCGCGTCCTGTTCTGTCACGCTGGAACGGCTGGCCGGCCGGTCCTTTTCCACGATCTCTTCCCCCGTGGACTGCAGTGTAATCATAACCTTTACCCGGCCGGCCCCTTCCATGCACTGCAGCAGTTCTTCCAGTTCCCGCTCCAGTTCCTGCACATAAGCATCGTCCGCAAAGGTTTCCGGAACCTGCGCTTTCGTTTCTGCGCCGCTCTCTCCGCCGGCATTCTGCTCTCCGGAAAGGATTCCCACGCTTCCCGTTCCCGACTTTCGCTCCGTCTTTTTCACCGGAAGGCAGACGATCAGCAAAAGGATGCCTGCCAGTGCAAATATAATAAACTTCTCCTTTTTATCACCCAACGATCTCTACCTCCACATGATCCGCCCCGATTTCCAGCAGCTTCGCCAGTTCTCTCCGTAACGTTTCGTTTTCCGTCCCGTTCTGCCCGATCTCCGGCACCCGTACATGGATTTCGCCGTCCGCGGACTCCAGCCGTATGCAAATCCGGTAATCGTCCTCCGCATCATACAGTACTTCCGCTCGCCGTACCCGGTACGCCGCCCCCGTTTGCTCCAGATAGCCGTCTACTTTTTTCCCGATTTCTTCCCCGATCTCCCGCAGATACGCTTCGGACGGCGCCGCAGCCGTTTCCTCCCAAATCCGCTCCGCCTCCTCAGCCTCCTCGATTCTGCTCACATACTGGCTCATACACGCCTGATATTCCTCCCCAATCCCGCTGTGAAACAATTCTGTCAAAGGAATGACCAAAATCACAATTGTCATCACCCCCGCCAAAAATTTAAAATACTTTTCATAGGAAGGATTGGGGCGAAAATGAATTACGGCCTGTGCCAGAATCATAAAAACACTCGTCCGCTTCATAATTTCCATCAGATAATCATTCATCAGAATCCCCGGATCATCGTCATTGCCGCAATGGCAATCATAATCAGAAACAATCCGCTCGCCGTCAGAAGCGTGCGCAGCATCAAAAGGCTCCCCTCTCCCACATGATCCATACACGATGTGATTCTGCGGTCGCTGACAATCCCTGTCAGAGCGGCGGAAAATTTCAGCATCATTGCCAGCGCCCATATTTTCAGGGCGGGCAGCGCGCAGAGCAGGGCAAGCAAAAGGACGGCCAATACACCGATACTGTTTTTTATCAGCACCGCAGACCCGACGACCAGCTCTGCCACACTGTCGCTGACGTTTCCGATTCCCGGTATCAGAGAAACGGTTTTCTGAATGGCGGACATTTTCACAGAATCTATAACAGGCGTTATCATTGACTGTATCATACTGATGCCCGTGACGACCGCAAAAGCGATTTTCAGCAGATAGCCGATCACACGCCGGATCAAATCCAGCATCATATGCAGTTTTTCGTCCGTCCACAATCCGTTCATAAACGCAAGAAATACATAGACTTTAATAAGCGGCATCAGAAATGCGGATAACGCCGCCTCCACACCATAGATTACCGTCAGAATAAACTGATAATACAACAGCGCCGTCGTCACACCGGAGGCGGCTCCCACCGCCAGAAAATAGACCGGCATAAACAGCTTCATAAATAAAAGCATATCCGCAATCAATGTCTGGGCCGTTTCCGTCACGATACCGAAAATCTTCAGGAGCAGCAGGACGAGAAACAGATAGACAAAATAGAACCCGATGTCGGCGATCTGCCTGTTTTCAAACAATCCCGTCAGATTCATCAGCAGCGCCGCGATCATACCCACACACAGCAGCAATACAACCATTCCCAGAAAGCTCCGGATCTCTCCCCGCAGCCCGTCCGCCATATTCCGAAAGCATAATTCCATAACTTCCGTTATTTCTCCCTGCATTAACTTTGCAGCCATATCCTGCAGATCAAAAACCTGTCCCGGAAATAACTGGCCGATCTGTTCATTCAGACCTGTGATCTCCTCTGTCAAATCCAACGCCGTTTACCCCTTAAAATTCTGAATCGTACGAATGACGGAAAGCAGAATCGGCAGTCCCGTCAAAAGCACCATAACCTTTCCGAATATTTCAATCTGTCCGCCCACCGCCCCATATCCGGCGTCTTTGCAGATGCCCGCGCAGAACTCACAGATATAAGTAATCCCCACCACCTTCAGCAAAATGGCCAGAAAACCGTTATCCTGACCCGTCACCGACTGGAGCAGATGCACCTCCTCCATAAACACCGACAAATTCTGCAGGGTATACCAGAAAATCAGCATTCCCGTGGCAATTCCCATATAGACACCGTATTCCGCCCTGACCGTCCTGAAAAAAACAGCCAGCAGCACACCGATCAAACCGATTGCTCCGATCTTCATAATCTCCATATAACGCCCCGCTTACAACTGAAATAACGTCTGTATCGTTTCAAATAAGTCATAGACATAGGGAACAATCCATGTCAATACCAGAATCAGCCCCGCCAGACTGACCAGAAACGCATGTTCTTCCCTTCCGCTGTGCTTCAATACCTGACTGAGTATTGTCACCAAAATCCCTACCGCCGCAATTTTAAAAATCAGACTGACGCCCATTTTTTTCCTCCCGGTCACTGCATCTAGATCAATACGATGACAAGGAGCAGGCCGCCCATAATGCCAAAACTCATTACCATCTTTTCCCGTTCTGCCATATGTGTTTCCAGCTTTTGTATCGTACCCTGCAGAGCGTTCATCCGTTCGTCAATGGCCTGCTTTTGCAGCTCTCTGTCCGCATAGCCGAGACTGCGGGCCAGATCCGTCAGCAGCGGTTCGTCTGCGCGCCTGAGCGGAAACCGTGAAAAATACGCTGCCGCCTGCTGCTCCCAGATCTGCGGGAACGGCTTTCCCGTATTCCGCTCCGCTTCTTCGTATACGCCGCGAAGCATATCGGAAAAAGGCGCTTTCACATACGGCTCCACCATCCTGCACGCCTCTGGAAATGCCGCCAGACAATATCCAACCTGGCTGTAAAGCAGTTCATACATCCGTTTCATCTCATACAGGCAGTCCAGGCGTTCATGCATGTCCCGGCAAAAACAGAAGCTGTATCCGGTCGTACCCGCCAGCAGGAATACGGCTCCTAGAAACCGGAACATAGCCGGTAATCCTCATCAAAAATGCCTTCCACAGCGCACTTTCCCGCTTTCCTTGTCATTACAATAAAACGCCGAAACTCCTTCCGCTGTAAAAGTTCCTTCATATATGCCTTATTCCGCACTTCTTCCATGCTGTTTCCATGGACGGTGACAATCAGACTGCTGCCGCACTGGAGTACCTGCTGCAGAGCATGTACATCCTCCATGCTGCCAATCTCGTCTACCGCGACGACCCGGGGCGACATCGAACGAATCAACATCATCATCCCGGCCGCCTTCGGGCAGCCGTCCAGTATATCCGTGCGAATGCCGACCGTATTCTGTGCAATTCCCATATAACTGCCCGCAATCTCCGAGCGCTCATCCACGACCCCAACGCACTGTCCTCTGCCATGCGGGTTTCCGTCGGAAACCTGCCTGACAATGTCCCGCAGCATCGTCGTCTTCCCGCATCCCGGCGGCGAAATAATCATGCCGCTCAGAAACCGTCCAGCATGATACAGATACGGCATTACCTCATCCGCCGCACCCAATACCTCATGCGCAATGCGGATATTCAGATAGGATATGTGTTTGAGTTTCCTGACAACGCCTCCCTCATCCGTAACAACCTGTCCCGCCACACCGACACGATGTCCGCCCGGCACTGTCAGAAATCCCTGCCGCAGTTCTTCCTCAAAAGCATAGACGGAATATCGGCAGATATGGTTCATAATTCCGTCCAGTTCCTTTCTGCCGATATACAGCGCCCGCTGTGGATTGTATGTAATCTCTCCCTCTCCTGTCAGAAAACACTCCCGCTGCTCCAGAAGCAGCATAACCGGTCCCGCCGCCCGCAGACGGATCTCCTGCAGACAGTCCGCCCGTTCCATAACCTTTTTCCAAATTCCCCTGAAATAATCGGGAAACAGCCCCAGGATTTCTTCTCCTTTACTCATGTCCTCACCTCTTACTCTCAATATATGAATGTGAGCGGAAGTTATGACTGTTTTTCACAGGGGAAAATCCGGCACTGTACGAAAAAAAATACAATTTTTACCGGAATACCACTGGACATTATGGAATTCGGATGCTATTATATTAACATAACAATAATTATTACTATTATCAAATAAGAGAAGGAGAGAATATTATGGCAGTGAACACAGCACAGGTAGATAATCTTGTATCGTTATTGGATGGGTATGCAACAAAAGGCGGACATCATCTGAATGTCAACGTATTAAACAGAGATACGCTTTTGGACGCACAGAAGCATCCGGAAAATTATCCGCAGCTTACAATCCGTGTTTCCGGTTATGCGGTTAATTTTATCAAGCTGACACCCGAACAGCAGGCGGACGTTATTTCCAGAACATTCCATGAATCTGTATAAACCCGTGTCCGGGTACTTTATTGCAACGGAAAACCCGCACAGCAAAGCGCTCTCTGCGCCGCACTGTGCGGGTTTTCCATTGTATTATTGATCTGTCATTCGCCTTCCATACTTTCCGCAATGCCGCCGTTACTGAAAATACCGCACCCCGGATTCAAAGATACGCATATCCTGCTCTCCGTAGATGTTCATGGCCACGGCCCTGCCACGCCTCTCGCTGTGCGCCATCTTGCCCAGACAGCGGCCGTCGGGCGACGTGATGCCTTCGATCGCGGCATAGGAGCCGTTTACATTCCATT
>CATLGN010000127.1 GCA_949935685.1 uncultured Lachnospiraceae bacterium
AGAGAACCGAACCGTTGTCAAGTCTCTGGAAATAGCAGGTTCGATCGACTTTCAAATGTTTTCCGAATATTTCATAGTAACTGACCGGAACTGTGCATGCGGTGTCGCTGATATGTTCCGGGCGAGAGATATGGAAACCGGGTGCGCGGCTGACGCCTTCCGTTTCGCATATCTGACGCACCCATTCCCGGCATTGCTGCGATGTCAGCGTTTCGCCGCCGGATGCCGCGATCTGCCCGATTCGGACGCCGATACCGTCGCAGGTATCTTCCTTTTTGCTTTTCTCCGGGTACCGGATCAGTCCCTTTGGGAGAAACAGCGTCATGGTTTCGTCCATTGTTTCCAACTGTGTTTCTTCCAGATATTGAAAACCGTCATATCCACTGCAGGTATCCCCGAAAACCGGGCCGTTATAGGCGTCTTTTTTTCCACAGCCTGTCAATAGACAGAGCAGAAGTATCATGACGGCGATGACTTTCTGTTTCATATGCATTCCTTCTCTGCTGTGTTTTCTTCCCGTTGCTTTTCCTGATTTGACATTCTGTGAATGTCATTTTATTTGTGATTTTAGCATACCATAAGGAAAATGACAAGCAGTGAATGTCATTTTCTGTCGGAGGAATGCTATGTTTATCAACAAATCGGTAAAAGGAAGGAACAATCTGTGCGGGGAGAAGATTGCCGCATTGCGGATGCGGATGGGAATTTCCCAACGGGCGCTGGCCGATATGCTGCAGATCGCAGGACTGGATATGAATAAAAACGCCGTGCAGCGGATTGAAGCGGGCAAACGGTTTGTCACGGACATTGAGCTGAAAGTGATGTCGGTGGTATTGGAGATCCCGGTGGAGGAGCTTTTGGAGTAGGCGCAAAAGCGTCATTTTGGGGCTTGACAAATGTCTTTTCTCTTATTATTATTGTAACAATAGTTATAAAGGCAGTGAAAAAGAGGAGTATGTGACAGAGACCTTCTCAGAGAGAGCCGCCCGTCGGCTGTAAGACGGCTTGCAGGGACGTCACAGAAGGTAGCTTCGGAGCCGGAAATCTGAAGGATGCGGGTCTTTTGCGGTGTGCGAAAAGGGTATATTGAGGGGAAGACAGGCATTTGGGTAGGATTTCACGCCTTATCCCCGTTAAAGGATCAGGAGTTATAAAAAAAGGTGGTACCGCGGATTTCGCCCTTTATCAATATTTTGTTGATAGAGGGCGTTTTTATTCCATAAGGCGGCCTGAAAACATGACGCGGAAGCATCAGCGCATACGGCGGGTTCGCGGAAGTCAGAGAAGGAGGCAGTTTATGCGGAAAGAGCTTGCAAAGACCTATGACCCGAAAGGCATAGAGGACAGATTGTATCAAAAATGGACAGATAAAAAATATTTCCATGCGGAAGTGGACCGGCGCAAAAAACCGTTTACGATTGTGATTCCTCCTCCGAATATTACGGGCCAGCTCCATATGGGACACGCGCTGGATGAGACGATGCAGGACATTCTGATTCGGTTTAAGCGGATGCAGGGTTACAATGCGCTCTGGCAGCCGGGGACGGACCATGCCAGCATTGCGACGGAAGTGAAGATTATCGAAAAACTGAAAGAAGAAGGCGTGGAAAAGCAGGAACTGGGCAGAGAGGGATTTCTGGAAAGAGCCTGGGAATGGAAACGGGAGTACGGCGGACGGATCGTGAACCAGTTAAAGAAGCTGGGTTCCTCCTGTGACTGGGACAGAGAACGGTTTACGATGGACGAGGGATGCAACCGTGCGGTCACGGAAGTGTTCTGTAAGATGCATGAGAAAGGCTGGATCTATAAAGGCAGCCGGATCGTAAACTGGTGTCCCGTGTGCAACACTTCGATTTCCGATGCGGAAGTGGAGTACGAGGAACAGGCAGGGCACCTCTGGCATATGAAGTACCCGCTGATCGAAGAAGACGGCAGCGTCAGCACGACGCAATTTCTGGAATTTGCCACGACGCGCCCGGAGACGATGCTGGGCGATACGGCTGTGGCGGTAAACCCGGAGGACAAGCGGTATCAGGCGCTGATCGGCCGGAAGGTTATGTTGCCGATTGTAAACAGGGAGATTCCTGTCGTAGGGGATTCCTATGTGGATATGGAATTTGGGACAGGCGTGGTAAAGATCACGCCGGCGCATGACCCGAACGACTTTGAAGTGGGGAGACGGCATAACCTGCCGGAGATTACGGTTTTGAACGATGATGCCACGGTTAATGAAAACGGCGGCAAATATCAGGGACTGGACCGGTATGAAGCCCGCCGGCAGATCGTGGAAGAGATTGACCGGATGGGTCTGCTCGTAAAGATCGAGGATTATACGCATAATGTAGGCACACATGACAGATGCGGGACAACCATCGAGCCGATGGTCAAGAAACAGTGGTTTGTCAAAATGGATGAACTGATCAAACCGGCGGTGGAGGCGGTCAAAAAGGGTGAGATCCGGCTGGTTCCCGAGCGTATGGAAAAGATTTATTTCAACTGGACGGATCATATCCGCGACTGGTGCATTTCCCGCCAGCTCTGGTGGGGACACCGCATTCCGGCTTACTACTGCGGCGACTGCGGCGAGATTACCGTTGCGCGTCAGCCGGTTGCGAAATGCCCGAAATGCGGCGGCGTTCATCTGACGCAGGATGAAGATACGCTGGACACATGGTTTTCTTCCGCCCTCTGGCCGTTTTCCACACTGGGCTGGCCGGAGCAGACGGAAGACTTGCAATATTTTTATCCGACCGACGTGCTTGTGACGGGCTATGACATTATTTTCTTCTGGGTTATCCGCATGATTTTTTCCGGCTATGAGCAGATGGGAGAAAAACCGTTCCACACAGTGCTGTTTCACGGACTTGTCCGGGATGCGCAGGGCCGCAAGATGTCCAAATCCCTCGGAAACGGCATCGATCCGCTGGAGATTATCGGACAATACGGCGCGGATGCGCTGCGGCTGACACTGATTACCGGGAACGCGCCGGGCAATGATATGCGTTTCTACTATGAAAGGGTAGAGGCGAACCGCAATTTTGCCAATAAAGTATGGAACGCTTCCCGCTTTATTATGATGAATATGGAAGGCAAACAGATTGACGGCGGCCAGCCGGCGTATCTGGAGCCTGCGGATAAATGGATTCTCTCCCGGCTGAACACCCTGATCAGAGAGGCGACCGACAATATGGAACGCTATGAACTGGGCATCGCGGTACAGAAAGTGTATGATTTTATCTGGGACGAGTTCTGCGACTGGTATATTGAAATGGTGAAACCGAGACTGTATGCCGGAGGCGATGCGGACAGCCAGAATGCGGCGCTCTGGACCCTGCGCAATGTCCTTTTGCAGGCGCTGAAACTTCTGCACCCTTATATGCCCTTTGTAACGGAAGAAATCTTCTGCAATCTGCAGGATGAGGAAGAATCGATTATGATTTCATCCTGGCCGGTTTACCGGGAGGAGTGGAACTTCGCCGAAGAGGAAAAGGACATAGAACGCATCAAGGAAGCAGTCAGAGGCATCCGCAACATACGCTCCGAGATGAACGTTGCGCCTTCCCGAAAGGCAAACGTGTATGTTGTCAGCGAAAAAGAAGAAATCCGCCGTACATTTACGGAGGGCAGCCTCTTTTTTGCCTCCCTTGCATATGCGTCGCAGGTGACGATACAGGGAGACAGAAACGGCATCGACGCCGACGCCGTATCCGTCGTGCTGGCGGACGCCACGATATACATTCCCTTTGCCGAGCTCGTAGACATCCGCCAGGAGATCGAACGCCTGGAGAAAGAGAAAAAACGCTTAAGCGGCGAGCTGGCCCGTTCCCATAACATGCTTACCAACGAACGCTTTTTATCCAAAGCGCCGGCTGCAAAGATAGCCGAAGAACAGGAAAAACAGAAAAAATATACCCAGATGATGGAACAGGTCGAAAATCGCTTGCAACAATTCCAAAAATAAGAGATACTATATACAAGAGGCAATGAGCCGTGCGAAAGCACCGACCGGTGACGGGACTGTTTACAGTCCCGGTCACGGGGCGGCGCTTTCATAGGGCGAAGCCCGTGAGCGAGGGAGCGAAGCTCCAGAGCGGCACGGCGGCGAAGGCGCGAGCGAGAGGGCGGCGCTTTCATAGGGCGAAGCCCGTGAGCGAGGGAGCGAAGCTCCAGAGCGGCACGGCGGCGAAGGCGCGAGCGAGCCCCAACTCATAGAACAATTCAGAGACAACAAAACGGAATGAAGGTAGATTCCATGGATGAAGAAATCTTAACACTAACCCGAGAACAGTTAGGGGAACTGAAAAAAAGATTTTTGCATGGGAGCGGCGTTCAGGAGCAATCGAAAGTCCGTATATCCAGAAACCAGATGGAGGCATGGCTGTATCTGGCCGAGCCTCCCGAAGGCAGGGGAAACTATACGCCGGACGAACTTCTGGATATGCTCCGTGTAGACGGTGTGACAGCAGGTTATCTGATGCCACGCCTTGTTGCCATGGCAAAAAAAGGCGTATATCAGCGGGAAGTTCTGGTGGCCAGGGGAAAAGATGTGACGGATGGCAAGGACGGCTATTATGAATACTTCTTTACCCCGGATGATATTAAGACAGGGCCTTCCATCCGGGAAGACGGTTCTGTGGATTACAGCAGTATGAGTATGCTGCAAAGTGTAAAAGAGGGCGATCCGCTGGCGGAGTACCATCCGGCCGTTGCCGGAGAGGACGGCTATACGGTCGTGGGGCGGGTGCTTAAGAGCCGTCTGGTCAAAGAGCTGCAGCCTTTGCGTGGTATGAGCATTGAGCGCCGGGACAATACCTATTATGCGAAAACAGCCGGAAAGATTGAGCTGAAAAACGGCAATATTGATATTCGCACGGTACATGAGATACCGGGCGACGTGGATCTGAGCACGGGGAAAGTCGAATTTTTCGGCGATATTACAATTGGCGGCAGCGTCAGCGCGGGCGTTATGATTCGTGCCGGGCGTAATCTGATTATCGAAGGAACGGTGGAAAGCGCAGAACTGTATGCCGGCGGCGATATTGTGCTCAAACGCGGCGTGCAGGGAAATCTGAAGGGCAAGATCCGCGCCAGGGGCAGCGTGTATGCGAATTTTATCGAGCAGTGCGATGTCAATGCGGAATTCAATATTGAAGCGAATTATATTCTGAACGCCAACGTAAGGGCGGGCAGTAAGATTCTTGTAAACGGAAAGAAAGGCAGCATTATCGGCGGCCGGACATTCGGACTGCAGGGTGTCACCGCATATAATCTGGGCAATCCTGCGGAAATCCGCACGGTAATCCATGCCGGCTATGAGCAGGAGGTCTATGACCGGTATTCCTCACTTGTGGAGAAGGAGAAGGAAGTACGGGAGAGACTGGGCGATATTGTGGAAAAGATGGAAATGATCATCAAGCAGAAGCAGTTTAAAACAGAGTCGGGCAATCGAAACCTACTCGTATTAAACGGCAAAAAGGATGAATATTTCAAACAGATCGACGAGATCAAAAAAGAGACGGAAGCATGTACGGCAATCATGGACAAAGGAAGGGGCGCCCGGATCAATGCGGAAGGCATCACCTACAAGGGCGTGATACTGAGCATTACGGGCTTCAGCAAACAGGCAACGGGAGAGATTAAATATGTCACCTTCCGCTGTA
>CATLGN010000128.1 GCA_949935685.1 uncultured Lachnospiraceae bacterium
TTCATTCATGCGTTTGTCGTGATTTTACAGAAAGGCGTTGCAACAGTCCAGCCCAGCTCAGGGCTTTGTACTTGCCGCAAAATCCACGAAAGCGTGAATCCTGCCTTCCGTATGCTCATTATAAAAGGGAAACGCCTTTTCTGCGCATTTCCTCCCGTGTTTCTTCCGGCCAGAGAGAAGACTGCACTTCGCCGATATGCGCCTTCCGCAGGAAGAACATACAGATTCTCGACTGTCCGATGCCGCCGCCGATGGTGAAGGGGAGCGCATCGTGCAGGATAGCTTTCTGGAACGGCAGTTCGGCGCGCTCCATGCAGCCCGCTTTCTGCAATTGGCTGTGCAGAGAATCCGCATCCACGCGGATTCCCATGGAAGAAAGTTCCAGCGCAATGTCCAGCACCGGATAATAGACGAGAATATCCGCGTTTAACGCCCAGTCGTCATAGTCCGGCGCGCGGCCGTCGTGCGGTTTGCCGGAACGGAGCGCATCGCCGATCTGCATCAGGCAGACGGCGGCTTTTTCTTTTGTAATCCGATATTCGCGTTCCTTCGGTGTCTGCTGCGGGTACCTGTCTTCCAGTTCCTGTGTGGTCAGGAAAAAGATGTCTTCCGGGAGGATCTCCTTGATGTAATCATATTGAATGGACATATATTTCTCCGTTTTCCGCAGTACTTTATAGACGGTTCTGACGGTTTCCTGTAAGGTTGCCATCGTTCGCTGCTCTCTGGAAATAATTTTTTCCCAGTCCCACTGATCCACATAGATAGAATGGATATTGTCTGTCTCCTCGTCCCGCCGGATTGCGCTCATATCCGTATAAAGTCCTTCGCCCAGGCGGAAGCCGTATTTCTGCAGCGCGTGGCGTTTCCACTTTGCAAGGGAATGGACGATCTCGGCCTGCGCGTCGTTTTGCTCTTTGATGCCGAAGGAAACCGGGCGTTCCACGCCGTTCAGATTATCGTTGAGGCCGGAGGCCGGGTCGACGAATAGAGGCGCCGAAACACGCAGCAGATTCAAACGTTCGGCAAGGAGTTTTTGGAAAAAGTCTTTTACGGTCTTAATTGCCACCTGCGTCTCATGGAGATTCAGCGCAGACTGGTAATTGTCTGGAATAACACATGGTTTCATAAGAATGCTCTGTCCTTTCATTAAAATACAAATGTTATTAAATTATTCAGAAGGAATTTTGCCGTATATCCCCTGAAAAAGTATGTAGGATAAAAAATATTCATTCCTATTTAACCGCTTTTGGGGAAGAAATGCAAGCAGTTTCTGTTTGAGCGGTACGACAAACGCATGAATGAACTGTGGACATGCCATGTGTGAAGGACAGAAACGGAAAAAGTTCTGACAGATTATGGCCTTCCGGCAGGGATGCGGCATTCCGACTGTGCACCGGGCTACAGGCATAAGCGGTTCTAAGCGCTGTGGCGATGGACACTGGCGGGCGTGCAACCGTCCTCCATGCGCCATCCGGGCGCAGATCGGCCTTTTCCGGACATCCTGTCCGGAAATTGCAGACTTTTTCCGCTTCTGTCCGGCGCAGCTTGCGAAATGTCCGCGGTTCATTTAAGCGTTTGGCGTGGTTTAAGCGGCAAACAGATTGTGATACAATGGAGTAAATGATCAATCGTAAATCATAAATAATGCATTGGTAAGGAGGATACAATATGGGATGTCTGGCCGTTTTATTTGCTCTGAATGAACAGGATGTGGAAAAACTGAGGGCGGTGGAGAGAAAAGAGCGCTGCGATTATATGCGCGAAGAGATCGAGGAAGTATTTTTTGACGAGTACCCGGAATATCTCTGTGAACTGGACAAGTCATGGGATGCCATGCACCGGATGCTGACCGATGGAAATCTTAATTTTGAGAATAAATTTCAGCCGTTATGTAATGTGATTTTCGGAGGCGAGTTTCTGTATGGTCTGCGGCGTAAGGTTTCGGGAACGGTGATCATTCCCAGAGGGGAAGATGATGAATACATGATTCTGAAGACGCCGGAGCAGGTGGCGGAAATCGCGGAGGCGCTGCCCCGAAAGACGAAAGAGGAATGCCGGAAGTGTTACGATATGATTGATGAAGAAGACTATGGAATGCAGCCGGATGACGAGGATTTTGAATACACATGGGAATATCTGCAATACAGTTTGGATTTCTGGAAAAAGGCGGCGGAAGAAAAGCGATATGTGCTGTTCACAGTTGACAGATAGTTTTTACGGGCGGTTTCCGCCTTTTTGTACAATATGCCGAAAATAGAAAACATGTTCGAAAACACTTGTTCGAATTACCTCGCTATGGTATGATCTCATTATATCGGATTTACAAAATCAGGCCGGAAAACGGGAAGGACGGATACGAAATTATGGATCATCCTTATGCGGACACAATGGATATAAAGGAAAAGCTGGGGATACTCAGTGATGCGGCCAAATATGATGTGGCCTGCACGAGCAGCGGCGTGGACAGAAAAGGGAACGGGAGGGACATGGGGAATGCGCTGACCTCCGGTATCTGCCACAGCTTCAGCGCGGACGGCAGGTGTATTTCGCTGCTGAAGATCCTCCTGACCAATGAGTGTATCTACGACTGCAAGTATTGTGTAAACCGCCGCTCGAATGATGTCCCGCGGGCGGCGTTCACACCGGAAGAAATTTGTACATTGACCATTCATTTTTACCGGCGTAATTATATTGAGGGTTTGTTTTTAAGCTCCGGGATTTTGGGAAGCCCCGATATGACGATGGAACTGTTGTACCGTACGCTGTATCTGCTGCGGAACCGCTATCATTTCCGGGGCTATATTCACGTCAAAGCCATACCGGGTGCGGATGCCGGACTCATCGGGAAAACCGGGCTGCTGGCGGACCGGATGAGCGTCAATCTGGAGCTGCCGACGGCCGAGGGGCTGCGGACGCTTGCGCCGAACAAACATCGAAAAAATATTCTCACGCCCATGCGGCAGATACAGAGCGGGATTACTGCCAATCAGAATGAGGTGGCGTTGTACCGGCATGCGCCAAGATTCGTACCGGCAGGACAGTCCACACAGATGATTATCGGCGCCACGCCGGAGAGCGACTATCAGATTCTCTCGGTTGCGGAGAGTCTGTATCAGAAGTTTGCTCTGAAACGTGTCTTTTACTCGGCGTTTGTCCATGTCAATGCGGATAAGGCGCTGCCCGCGCCTGCCGGCGGTCCGCCGCTTCTGCGGGAGCATCGGCTGTATCAGGCGGACTGGCTGCTGCGGTATTACGGTTTTTCCGCCGGCGAGCTGCTGAATGAGAAAAAACAGAATTTTAATATTCTGCTGGATCCGAAATGCGACTGGGCGCTCGGGCATCTGGAGCAGTTTCCGGTCGATGTGCAGACGGCCGACTACCGGATGATTCTCCGGGTTCCCGGCATTGGGGTGAAAAGTGCGCGAAAGATTGTACAGGCCAGAAGGAGCGCCCGGCTTACGTTTGAGGATTTGAAAAAGATCGGGGTTGTCCTGAAACGGGCGCTGTATTTTATCACCTGCGGCGGGAAACAGATGTATCCTGTCAGACTGGAAGAAGACTATATTACGAGAAATCTGCTCTATGAGAAGGAAAAGCTTCCGTTTGAGAGATGTCAGGTGACATACAAACAGCTTTCTCTGTTTGATGATGTCCGTTTTGCACAGGAAGGGGAGGAACGGTTGTGGAGGAGCATATCCTGATCTGCGAAGACAGTCTGGAAGGCGTTTTTACCGCCGTCTATATGGCGTATGAAAAGCATTACCGGCCGGAGCTGACGGCGATTCAAACTTCCGAAGCGGGGAATCTGCGTTTGTTTGCCGTGTATGAAACGGTGATGACCGACAAAGTCAAAAGCGAAAAGGTGGCGAATACGCTGCATCGACGCTTTGGGGAAGAGGGTTTTTATATCCTGTGTCTGGCGCTTGCCTCCGCGGATGCGGATAAGGCCACGGCCGTATACCGGACAATCGCCCAGGGGCTGCGGCTGGCGGAGCCGTTTCGGGTGTTTGCCAGACATGCGGATCCGGCTGTACACAAGACACAGAAACTGAAATACAATGCATGGCATGAAATGCACCAACTGTTTGGCTTTGTGCGCTTTCGTGAGATCAGGGGCGGCATCTTGTTTGCGGAGATTGCGCCGAAAAACAATGTGATTTCGTTTTTGGCAGATCATTTTGCGGACAGACTGCCTTCGGAACATTTTCTGTTGTATGATTCCGGCCGGGCGCTCTTTGCCATTCATAAAGCGGGCGGTCAGTGGTTCCTTGCGCGGGATTCGCATTTTAAGAGGGAAGATGTGGAGGAGAGCGGAGAGGAAGCGCTGTATCAGGAACTGTTCCGGCATTTCTGCCATAACATAGCAGTAGAGGCACGGAGAAATGACGGGCTGCAAAAAGGCATGCTGCCGCTGCGCTTTCGTCCTTATATGACAGAATTTACAAATCCGGTTCGGAAATGAGGGCACGCTGTATATTCGTGTCAGAGATTGGCGGGGAATGTCCCCGAAAAGTATCATCATTTTTGCCGGGGACAGCAAATTTTTCCGTCCGTTATTTATACAGGGTGCATAAATTTGGGAATGTTTTTCCTGTTTTTCGATGCTGACGCATTTTGCATAAACTTCTTTACTTTTGGGAAAAATAGGTTATAATACAACCTAAATCAGTAATTCACAACGGTATGAAAAAAGAAAGGAATGAAATCAATGAAGATGCAACGAAACATCAGGTTGGAACTTGAAGAAGTAAAGGATTTTGTTGAAGCAGCTTCCCGGTGTAGTTTTGACATTGATATTTTCTACAACCGGTATGTCGTGGATGCAAAATCGATTTTAGGAGTGTACGGACTGGATCTGACAAAGACATTAACGGTCAGCTACAACGGATACGATCCGGCATTTGAGAAATATTTGACGGATGTGGCGGTAGCCTGATCCCGTGTTCCGGTTCCGGAACGACAGATAAGATATGGAAAACAAAGATACGACTCCCTCTGCATGGTGGCAGAGGGAGTTTTGGCATTTTTATGGTACAGAGGAGACAGCATGCAGTTAAAAACATCGGTTCGGAATCTGGTGGAATTCCTGCTACGCAGCGGCAGCATCGATAATCGCCACGGCGGTTCGGCCGACAGCGCGATGGCGGAGGGAGGCCGTGTTCACAGAATGATTCAGCGGCGTATGGGAGCCGATTATCAGGCGGAGGTAGCGCTGCGTTACCTGTGCAGGACGGAGCGGTATGATCTGCTGGTTGAAGGCAGAGCCGACGGCATTATCACGGACGGCGAGGGATTTCTGACAGATGAGATCAAGGGTACATACCGCGATGTGGCAAGGATGACGGAACCGGCTGCGGTTCATCTGGCGCAGGCCAGATGTTATACCTATATGTATGCCTTTTCCACGCATGTGTCCGGGGGCCTTATGCGCACCCGCATGACATACTGCAATCTGGACACGGAGGAAATCCGGTATTTTTATCATGAAGAAAACTTCGAAGCGCTGGAATCGTGGTTTCTGGAGCTGCTCCTGCAGTACCGGCGGTGGGCGGATATGGAGTGCGGCTGGCGGGAAAAGCGGCTGGCGTCGATTCGCGCGCTCTCTTTTCCGTTTTCTTACAGGCCGGGGCAGAAAGAACTGGCGGGGGC
>CATLGN010000129.1 GCA_949935685.1 uncultured Lachnospiraceae bacterium
TATGGAATATGAGACGATTGAAGGCACGATCAAGCTGTATAACAATCAGGTATTTATTGCGGATAATATCAAAGAGGTTATTCCGGAATTTCTGCTCCTTCTGAAAGGGATAATTGACTGTCCGGACCTGCCGCTGAACGTATCCCGGAGCGCATTGCAGAACGATGGCTTTGTGAAAAAAATATCGGATTATATTTCCCGGAAAGTGGCGGATAAGCTGTCCGGTATGTGCAAGACAGAAAAGGAAGCGTATGAAAAATACTGGGATGACATCAGTCCCTTTATCAAATTCGGCTGCCTGAAAGACGATAAATTCTGCGAGAAGATGACGGATTATATTCTGTTTAAAAATCTGGACGGCAAATATCTGACGCTGCCGGAGTGTCTGGAAGTGGGCAAGAGCGATCCTGACGAAAAGGAAACGCCCGCGGAAAGCAGTGAAGCGGAAGCGGCCGGAGAAGAAGCCGCAGAGCCGCAAAACGACAGCGAGGCGTCGGCAGACGAAGCGGACGGAGCAGAATCCGCCGGGACGGCGACCGATGAAAACGGGGAAACGGTAGAGGCAGAAATCGTGGACGAGGATGCGGAAGACGATTTTGACGATGCGGAAGACGACGAAGAAGAGAAAAAGGAAAAGGTTATCTATTATGTGACCGATGAACAGCAGCAGGGTCAGTATATTCGCATGTTCAAGGCCGCTAAGATGGATGCGGTGATTCTGAATCACAACATCGACCAGCCGTTTATTTCCCAATTGGAGTCGAAAAATGAGGGCATTAAATTCCAGCGCATTGATGCGGATCTGACGGATACATTCAAGGCGAAGACGAGTAAGAAGGCAGCCAAAGAGATGGAAGAGCAGGCGGAGCAGATCGGAAAAATCTTCCGCAAGGCGCTGAAAAAGGACGGCCTGAAGGTGACGGTCGAAAAGCTGAAAAACAAGAAGATTTCTTCTATGATTACACTGTCCGAAGAAACCCGGCGTATGCAGGATATGATGAAGATGTATGCAATGCCCGGCATGGACGCCAATATGTTTGGAAAGAAGGAGGGAGAAACGCTGATCCTGAACAGTGCGCATCCTCTTGTGAAATATGTGCTTGAGCATCAGGACGGTTCCAATGTGAAAATGATCTGTGAACAGCTTTACGACTTGGCGCTGTTACAGCATGCGCCGCTGGAGCCGGAGGCAATGGCAAAATTTGTTGCCAGAAGCAATGACATTATGATGCTGCTGACAAAATAAAACAGGTTGAAAAACAGAGCATTCGACGACAGGCGGCACTGACGCAGGATCGGCGCATACAGTAGAAGTATAATAAAAAGCAGGAGCGCTGTTATGGCGGAAAAACTGGAATTATTGCTGAATGCGGCTCTGGAAGCCACCCCACAGGAACGGGAAAAGTCCGGCATCCTGAATGTGGGCTTTAATATAGAAGAAAAAACATGGGAGGTCATCGTGAAATATCACGGTGATCTTCTTTTATTGGAAGAGCTTTCCATCGGCGTGGAATATCTGCTGGCAGGTTATGCGATACTGACCGTGCCGGAAAGTAAAATGACAGTCTTGTCGGAAATAGAAGAGATCGAGTATGTGGAAAAGCCAAAGAGGCTCTATTTTCAGGTGTTTGCAGGGAAGCAGGCATCGTGCATCCCGCCTGTGACGATACGTCCGCCTTATCTGAGCGGAGAAGGCGTTTTGGTCGGCATTGCCGATTCGGGCATTGATTTCCGACATCCTGATTTTCGCAATGCGGACGGCAGCACAAGGATTGCATATCTCTGGGATCAGAGCCTGACGGCAGATACGGAAAAAGGCTGGCATGCGCCGGAGGGGTTTCGAATTGGCGTGGAATTTAGCGGAGAGCAGATCAATGCGGCGTTGACCGGAGAGGAAGACGGTGCGGATGGGGCCGGCATTCCGGAGCGGGACGTCAGCGGCCATGGGACGGCGGTGGCTGGGATTGCGGCCGGCAGCGAAGGCGTTGCGCCAAAAGGGAGACTGATTATCGTGAAACTCGGCATTTCCCGGGAGGAATCGTTTCCGAGAACAACGGAGCTGATGCGCGCCGTAACGTATCTGGTTAAAAAAGCGGTTGCCATGCGGCAACCGATTGCCGTCAATATCAGTTTTGGAAATACGTATGGTTCCCATGACGGGACTTCGCTACTGGAACGCTTTCTGGATAACGCATCGGAAGTCGGCCGGTGTGTGATCAGTGTGGGAAGCGGAAATGAGGGAGCGGCCATGGGGCATGTGTCCGGCAATGCCGCGCAGGAGACAGAAACGGAGCTGGCGGTGGGGAATTATCAGCAGGCGTTCAGCGTACAGCTCTGGAAAAACTATGTAGATATATTTCGCATTACAGTGACCTCTCCGGGTGGCAGAACGGCATTGTTTTCCACCGATGATGCGGGCGGGGAACAGATGCGGCGCATCTGGCTGGAGGAGACGGAAGTTCTCCTGTATATCGGTGAACCGACGCCGTATTCGGCACAGCAGGAAATTTATCTGGATTTCCTGCCGACAGAACAGTTTGTGAACAGTGGCGTGTGGAAGTTCGGGCTGTCGCCGGTACGGATCGTCACGGGAGATTACAGCATGTATCTTCCCAGTCAGAGTGCGGTTTCGGTGGCCACGCGGTTTTATCGGCCGACACCGGATGTCACGCTTACGATTCCTTCGACTGCCTCGCGGGTGATTACGGTCGGCGCTTATGATACGGAAAATGATGCCTATGCCGATTTTTCCGGCAGAGGGTATCCATTTGCAGAGGGAATCAGGCAGCGGATTGCCGTAATGCAGGGAAAACCGGATCTCGTGGCCCCCGGCGTGGGAATCGTGTCGGCGATGGCGGGCGGCGGGCGGGGTGCGGTGACAGGGACTTCGTTCGCGACGCCATTTGTGACGGGGGCGGCGGCGCTTTTGATGGAGTGGGGAATTGTGATGGGGCATGACCCATACCTGTACGGGCAGAAGGTGAAGGCATATCTGCAGAGAGGGGCGAGAGAACTGCCGGGGTTTGCGTGGTTTCCGAATGAGGTGGTGGGGGCGTATGGTAATATAGTGTCAAGTTAGCAAGGAGCCAGTAAAATCAAGGGTTTCCGCTGATTTAGTCCTATGAAAAAGTTGCTGTGCAAACAGCAAAATTGGATAAGGACGGGCCTGTTTTTAACCAGAAAACCGAAAATCAAGCAACTTGACACTAATATACCACAAAGCCGAGTGGTGTTGTAAAAAGTGTGCCTAAAAGGGGTGATAACTGAATATTTTTTGAGTTTAGGTAGGACTAAATTAGCTTTTCGTGCGGACAAGTATCGTGTCTGCGCGGCTGATTTAGTCCTATTTCTTATTGCACCATTTTAACAGGAGGTACGAATGAAATCAAGAGAAATAACGGTTTACAGAGCGAGGGGGAACGGTAAAGACTTTACGGTTCCAATGATTATGATGCAGGGGAAGTGGCTGCGTGATATGGGCTTTGCCGTTGGCGATAGGGTGTCCGTAACCTTGCAGGATGGAAAACTTGTGGTAGAGAGGACAGGCCGGATATGGTCTGACCCGAAAGAGGCTGTAGTAAAAGAAACCGAAATATGCAGCGGGAAGGCGGTGTAAATATGGCAGATTTAAACATGGTATTAAAGGAAACCCAGAAACTGAACGGAAGTATCAGGAGCCTGCTGAGGCTTTCCACTTATGAGGATTACGATGATCTGAGCGGGCTGTCTATTGACTATGAGGACGGGCAGCAGCTTTTCCTCCAGACTGAACTCCGGGAGATCATGGAGAAACTTTCGGATGTGACAGGCAGGATTGCATATCTTTCCCGCCCGGTTGTGGAGACAAGCCGCCTGCATAAGAACAGGAGCGGAAGGTACGAGACAGAAAGCGGCCATTATTATACCAGTGGAAACAGCATTGAGGCGCTGGTGAAAGACGATTACCAGGAAGTGCCTTATTGGGTGTGGACGAGCGTAGAGCATGACGGAAAGGACTATTATCTGGTAGGCCATAAGAATGTACGTCTGGACGGGCTGACCGTCCGGGTGAGAAAGGCGGTGTGAGTATGGGGGCGACAATCTACTGTTTATGTAACCAGAAAGGGGGCTGTGCCAAAACGGTAAGCTCTATCAGTATTGGGGTCGGCCTTGCCCGTGAGGGCAGGCGCGTCCTGCTTGTGGACGTTGATTCGCAGGGTTCCATGACTGCCAGCCTGGGATACCAGCAGCCCGACCAGATGGAGACCACGCTTGCGACTATCCTGGGCGGGATAATCATGGACGAGCCACTCCCGCCCGGAAGCGGGATTCTCCACCATGCGGAGGGCGTAGACCTGCTCCCGGCAAACATTGAACTGGCCGGCATGGAGGTTACGCTGGTCAATACCATGAGCCGGGAGACCATCCTGCGGCAGTACCTGAACACGGTGCGTGGGGAATACGATGCGGTTATTCTGGACTGTATGCCTTCGCTCGGTATGCTGACCATCAATGCGCTTGCGGCGGCGGATCAGGTGATTATCCCCGTCCAGGCACAGTACCTGTCCATAAAGGGGCTGGAGCAGCTTATCCGCACGATTGCGAAAGTAAGGAGGCAGATCAACCCGCGCCTTTCCATATCGGGGATACTTATCACAATGGCGGACATGCGAACCAACTATGCAAGGGATATTGTGGAACTCCTTCACATGAATTATGACGGAAAACTGCGGATATTTGAGAGCATTATCCCTCTTTCCGTGCGGGCGGCGGAGACCAGCGCGGAGGGAAAGAGCATCTATCTCCATGACCCCGCAGGTAAAGTATCGGCCGCGTATGCCGCACTGACGAAAGAGGTGATGGAGGGATGAAAAGCAGCGCAAAGAATATCCAGATGACTACTTATGAAGAATTGCTCTCTGGGGGAAACCTCGTGGAGCCGGGAGGGAATGGGAACGTGCAGGAAATCCCACTTTCGGAACTGTTCCCCTTCAAAGGCCACCCGTTTAAGGTGCTGGATGATGAAACCATGCAGGACACGGTGGAAAGCGTAAAGACATACGGCGTCATTGTCCCCGGCATTGTAAGGCCGCGCGCAGAGGGAGGCTATGAACTGATTGCCGGGCACAGGCGCAGGCACGCTTCGGAACTGGCAGGGAAAGCCACTATGCCGGTAATCGTGCGGGAACTGGATGATGATGAAGCAACGCTGATCATGGTGGACAGCAACATCCAGAGGGAAAACCTGTTTCCCAGCGAAAAGGCATGGGCGTATAAAATGAAACTGGACGCACTGAAGCATCAGGGCGTAAAGGACACTTCTCGACAACTTGGCGAGAAGTACAGCGTGGATGCGCTGAGTGAAAATTCCAATGACAGCGCCCGGAACATCCACCGTTTTATCCGGCTGACAGAGCTTCTCCCGGAACTGCTCCAGATGGTGGACGATAAGAAGCTGCCCTTTAACCCTGCCGTGGAACTGTCCTACCTGACGCGGGAGCAGCAGGGGGAACTTATGGAAGTTATGGGGGAATTACAGGCCGTTCCTTCGCTGGAACAGGCGAAACGCCTGAAAAAGTACAGCCAGGAGGGGAAACTGGACAGGAACGTGGTGGATGCCATCCTGACGGAGGAGAGGCCCGCGCCTGTGCAGGTGACGTTAAAGAATGA
>CATLGN010000130.1 GCA_949935685.1 uncultured Lachnospiraceae bacterium
GCGGTATGGGTTTCAGGTGATTCATCATCTGGGAAAGTATGACGTGGAAAGCAGGGACAACGCCTATTCGAATTCTGCGCCGGATTTGGAGCGCATTCTGGCGGAAAATCCCGATATTGAGGTTATCATTGATCTGCACCGGGATGAAGTGGCGGCTGACCGGAAGCTGGTAACGGAGATCGGCGGTAGGCCGACGGCGCGGTTTATGTTTTTTAACGGTCTTTCACGGACGACGAAAACAGGGGAGATCGAATATCTGCAAAATCCCCATCTCGCGGAAAATCTGGCTTTTTCCTTTCAGATGCAGGTGATCAGCAACGAATATTACCCGGGCATAACGAGAAAAATTTACCTGAAAGGCTACCGTTATAATATGCATTACCGCGGCAAGTCCCTGCTGATCGAACTGGGCGCGCAGACCAATACGGTGGAAGAAATCATGAACGCCTGTGATCCGCTTGCGCATATCCTTTCGCTTGTCCTGTCGGGGGAGGCGTCGGAGATACCGGAGGAGGAAGAAGCGGCGGAGGATGCGGTGAACGAGGAATGACACAGTCCGCCTTCAGGGCAAGTGTATGAAAGAATGGACTGTGAATATTTCATAAGCCAAGTTGGACAGAGACGGAAAAAATCTGCAATACAATATACTTCCGGCAGGGATACAGCATTCGGGCCGCGCGCCTTGCGGAGGGCGTTAGCGGTTCTTACCGTTGCGCCAAAGACCGCAGTTTCCGGACAGGGATGTCCGGAAAAGTCCGACCTGCGCCCGGATGGCGCATAGAGGACGGTTGCACGCCCGTCAATATCCGACGCCGCGGCGGTTAGAACCGCTTATGCCTGCAGCCCGGCGCACGGCCCGAATGCTGTATCCCTGCCGGAAAGTCAAATCGCATCAGAATTTTTCCGTTTCTGCCTCTCATACATGTTGTTTCACAGTCCGTTCGTCCCTGCGTTTGCCGTGACGGATATGTTCCATTCGGTTGCATTCCCCACCGCAAACTGTTATAATCAAACCGTCCCGCGCCCGTGTGGGGATGGCGGGAGGCAAAACGGAGAAAAAGACACAGACAAGGATGGAAAAATAAGATGGGATACACAGACCGGAGCAGGATCAGGAACTTTTGTATCATTGCGCATATTGATCACGGCAAATCAACACTGGCGGACCGAATCATCGAGACGACGGGGCTGCTGACGGAACGGGAAATGCAGGCGCAGGTGCTTGACAATATGGATCTGGAACGGGAGCGGGGCATTACGATCAAATCGCAGGCGGTACGCATCGTGTATAAGGCGAAGGATGGTGAAGAGTATATTCTCAATCTGATCGATACGCCCGGACACGTGGATTTCAATTACGAAGTCAGCAGGAGCCTTGCTGCCTGTGACGGCGCGATACTTGTGGTGGATGCGGCGCAGGGAATCGAGGCCCAGACGCTGGCCAATGTCTATCTGGCGCTGGATCATGATCTGGATGTATTTCCGGTTATCAATAAGATCGATCTGCCGAGCGCAGATCCGCAGCGGGTCAAAGATGAAATCGAGGACGTGATCGGTCTGGAGGCGCAGGATGCGCCGCTTATTTCCGCAAAATGCGGGATCGGCATCGACACGGTGCTGGAGGAAATCGTGGCGCGGATTCCCGCGCCGGGCGGAGATGAGGAGAAGCCGCTGTCGGCTCTTATTTTTGACTCACTGTACGATTCGTATAAGGGCGTTATCATATTTTGCCGGATTATGGACGGCCGGGTGAAACGGGGCATGACGATACGGATGATGGCTACGGGCGCGCAGGCGGAAGTGGTGGAGACAGGGTATTTCGGAGCGGGACAGTTTATCCCCTGTGAGGAACTCAGCGCGGGCATGGTAGGCTATATTACCGCTTCGATTAAAAATGTCAAGGATACGATGGTGGGCGATACGGTAACGGATGCGGAAAATCCGTGCGGGGAGCCGCTGCCGGGCTATAAGGAAGTGACGCCGATGGTCTACTGCGGTATGTATCCTGCGGACGGGGCGCGTTATCCGGATCTGCGGGATGCGCTGGAAAAGCTGCAGCTCAACGACGCTTCTCTCTATTATGAGCCGGAAACGTCGGTTGCGCTGGGATTTGGCTTCCGCTGCGGGTTTCTGGGACTGCTTCACCTGGAGATTATTCAGGAACGGCTGGAGCGGGAGTATAATCTGGATCTTGTGACAACGGCGCCGAGCGTTATCTATAAGGTGCATAAGACCAACGGGGAGATTGTGGAACTGACAAACCCCTCCAATCTGCCGGACCCGACCGAAATCGACTATATGGAGGAGCCGGTCGTCAGCGCGGAGATTATGGTGACAAAAGATTTCGTGGGTTCGATTATGGAACTGTGTCAGGAACGGCGCGGGCGCTATATCAGTATGGAATATATGGAAGAAACCCGTGCGCTGCTGCGGTATGAGCTGCCGCTGAATGAGATCATCTATGATTTCTTTGATGCCTTGAAGTCCCGTTCGCGGGGCTATGCCTCCTTCGACTATGAGTTGAAGGGCTATGAGCAGTCGGAGATGGTGAAACTGGATATTCTGATCAACAAAGAGGAAGTGGACGCCCTTTCCTTTATCGTGCACAGCGCCAGCGCTTATGAGCGGGGGCGGAAGATGTGTGAAAAACTGAAAGATGAAATCCCCCGGCATTTATTTGAAATTCCGATTCAGGCGGCGGTCGGCGGCCGGATCATTGCCAGAGAGACGGTGCGGGCCATGCGTAAGGATGTGCTGGCAAAGTGCTATGGCGGCGATATAACCCGTAAGAAAAAGCTGCTGGAGAAGCAGAAAGAGGGAAAAAAGCGGATGCGGCAGATCGGCAGCGTGGAGATTCCGCAGAAGGCGTTTATGAGCGTTTTAAAGCTGGATGATAAATGATGAAACCACTTGGTATTTATATTCACATTCCCTTTTGTGTTCGCAAATGTCTGTACTGTGATTTTCTGTCGATGCCCGCGCCGGAGACGGTGCGGGCGCGTTATATGGAGGCGCTTGGCGAAGAAATGGCGGCGGAGGCAGCGCGGTATCGGGCGTACCGGGTTGGCACGGTGTTTGTGGGCGGGGGAACGCCCTCCGTTCTCTCCGCCGCGCAGCTCGCAGGCATTTTTTCCTGTCTGCGGGCACATTATGCGGTGGAAGCGGATGCGGAGATCACGATCGAGATGAATCCCGGAACGGTGACGGAGGAAAAGCTGGCGGTCTGCCGGGAGGCCGGCGTAAACCGCATCAGTCTGGGGCTGCAGTCTGTGGATAACCGGGAACTGAGACGAATCGGACGGGCGCATACATGGGAGGATTTTCTGGAGGCGTATCGGATGTGCGCGGCGGCCGGTTTTGCGAATCTTAACGTGGATCTGATCAGCGCGCTGCCGGGACAGACGCGGGAGTCGTGGCGGCGCACACTGCAGACCACCGTTTCGCTGCGGCCGATTCCGGCGCATATTTCTGCGTACAGCCTGATCATTGAGGAAGACACGCCTTTTTATGCGCTGTATGGGCCGGATTCTGGCGGCAGCGCGGCGGCTGGAGTATGTCCGCTTCCCGACGAGGACACGGACCGGGACATGTATGCGGATACCGGCCGGATTCTGGCGGCAGCGGGGTATGGCCGCTATGAGATCTCAAACTATGCGCTGCCGGGACGGGCGTGCCGCCATAACTGTATGTACTGGGAGCGCGGAGACTATGCCGGATTCGGTCTGGGAGCGGCTTCTATGACGGATAACCGGCGCTGGTCAAATGTCCGGGACATGGCGGCGTATCTGTCGCTGCCGGCGGACAGGAAAAAAGCGGAGATGCACAGTCTGTCGCTTTCGGAGCAAATGGAGGAAACGATGTTTCTGGGACTGCGCATGACGCGGGGCGTTTCCCGGGAGCGGTTTGCGCATATCTTTGACCGGGATATGGATACGGTATACGGCCCGGTGCTGGAGCGGTATGCTGCGATGGGGATGCTGGAATCATACGGCGGCCATGTGCGCCTGACAGACCGGGGAATCGATGTGAGCAACAGGATATTGGCTGATTTTTTGCTGACATAGGGAGAATGCGCGCCATTTTTCGGCGGAATCCCGGCCGCGTGTCAGGTGGAAAGGCACTTAAAACACAGGAGCTTCATAGAATGATAGTAAATTGATTTTGGGGGCTCCTTTTGAAAACCTTTCAGCAACCTTTATCCGCAGAGGAAGAAGCCTGCTGCATTGAACGTATGCGGGAGGGAGGCAGTGAAAGAGCCAGAGAGGCCAGAGCGCTGTTGATCGAACGAAATCTGCGTCTGGTGGCCCACATAGCCAAAAAGTATCAAAATCTGGATGAAGATATGGAAGACCTGATCTCCATAGGGACCATAGGGCTGATCAAGGCAGTCAATACCTTTGATGCGGCGAAAAAAATACGGCTTTCCAGCTATGCCAGCAAGTGTATTGAGAACGAGCTGCTGATGATGATCCGGGGGAGAAAAAAGAAGTCAAAAGAGGTTTCCCTGTATGAACCGATTGGAACGGACAAAGAAGGCAATGAGATCAGTCTTTTGGATATAATCGAAAACGAACAGACTGACATTCTGGAGTGCATGGAACTGGAACGCAATACGAAAAAACTGGGAGAACTGCTTTACACGAGACTGGACGCGCGGGAGCGTGAAATTATCTGTATGCGGTACGGCATTCTCCTGCCGGAAAAAACGAAAGCCGGCAAGCCGTTTCCGGTGCTGATCGGATGCGGCGAGGAAGTGACGCAGCGGGAGATCGGCGCCATGCTCGGAATATCGAGGAGTTACGTGTCCCGGATTGAAAAGCGGGCGCTGCAGAAGCTGCGGATGGGGATGGAAAGTACGGCGTAAGTGAGGAAAGAATAGATAATTTTTTATACGTAACAGACAGGGATATTGCAAACCGCAGGGCGGTTGAGTGTGGTATCTCTGTTTTTATGTGCGCAGGGAAGTACAAATGCAGTGTATACGTAAGCAGCGTGTGTCTCGTGTGATAAATAGAGAGAAAGTTCTTCTGCTAAACTTCACGAATCAGATCCGTATTTGCCGGTAGGAACATTTGAGGAGTGAGAATAATATTGGCATTGGTATGAATGATTTTCTTGTCTGGTAGATAGAAAGTAGGATATAATAAAATAAATGAAATATAATATGAGCGGCATTGTTTAGTCAGACGTTTTTAGCGGGAGGAGCTGTCACATGTTTCTATCTAATATCCATATCGAAAACTTCAAAGGAATTCAAAAGGCGGATTTTGGGTTTTCAAAATCTGTGAATTTGATCATAGGGAATAACGGAACAGGCAAAACGTCTGTTCTCGAAGCGATCGCAGTGGCGTTGGGCGGGTTTTTGTCAGGAATACAGGGGGTAAATACGATTCATTTTTCGAAAGATGAGATCCGTAGGGAGAACCAGCTTCTGGGAACGGGTTCTAATAATATTATTTACCGGACTCCGATTAAAGTAGATGTAAATATGGTAATCGACGGCGAGAACTTTCACTTTACCCGCCAAAAAAAGAGTGTGAGCAGTTCCCGTTCGACGATTGAACCGAGAGATATTTGTAAAAAGGCAGAAAGTATGACTGCCGACAGCCGATCAATTCTTCCGCTTATTAGT
>CATLGN010000131.1 GCA_949935685.1 uncultured Lachnospiraceae bacterium
CGAATGTAGCGTAATCGCCTTATTTTCATAAGCCAGTATCGCCTCGTTGACACTGCTGAAAAACTTGCCTTCTCCCTTGGCGCCGGGACGTTCCTGTGTCAGATAATAAATCCCCAGCACCATATCCTGCGAAGGCACCGCAACGGGGCCGCCGTCGGAAGGTTTTAACAGATTATTCGGTGAAAGCAGCAAAAACCGGCACTCCGCCTGCGCTTCTACCGAAAGCGGCAGATGCACGGCCATCTGGTCGCCGTCGAAATCGGCATTGAACGCCGTACATACAAGCGGATGCAGCTTGATCGCCTTGCCTTCCACCAAAATCGGCTCAAATGCCTGAATGCCAAGCCTGTGCAGGGTAGGCGCGCGGTTCAGCATAACCGGATGCTCCTTGATCACTTCCTCCAGCACATCCCACACCTGTGTATCCAGCCGCTCGACAAGCTTTTTCGCATTTTTGATATTCTGTGAAATGCCCTTTGCCACCAGCTCTTTCATGACAAAAGGCTTAAACAGCTCAATCGCCATTTCTTTGGGCAGACCGCACTGATAAATCTTCAGCTCCGGCCCTACCACGATAACGGAACGCCCGGAATAATCCACACGTTTCCCCAGGAGGTTCTGACGGAAACGGCCCGATTTTCCCTTTAACATATCGGACAGCGATTTCAGCGCCCGGTTGCCCGGCCCGGTAACGGGACGGCCTCTCCTGCCGTTATCAATTAATGCGTCAACCGCTTCCTGCAGCATCCGCTTCTCATTTCTGACAATAATGTCAGGTGCGCCCAGTTCCAGCAGCCGTTTCAGGCGGTTGTTTCTGTTGATAATTCTTCTATATAAATCGTTCAAATCCGATGTCGCAAAACGGCCGCCGTCCAACTGTACCATCGGCCGCAGATCCGGCGGGATCACCGGAATCACATCCATAATCATCCACTCAGGACGGTTGCCCGACTCGCGGAACGCCTCCACGACTTCCAGACGTTTGACAATCCGCGCGCGCTTCTGTCCGGTAGAATCTTTCAACGCCTCTTTCAACTGTACGGCGTCTTCTTCCAGATCAATCGCCTGCAGCAGTTCCTTGATCGCTTCCGCGCCCATCCCCACACGGAACCGGTTTCCGTAAGTCTCTCTTGCGTCCTGATATTCCTTCTCGGACAATACCTGCTTCATCTGCAGTTCTGTCCCGGCAGGATCCAGTACAATATAAGAGGCAAAATAAAGCACCTTTTCCAGCACTCTGGGAGACAGATCCAGAATCAGTCCCATGCGGCTTGGAATTCCCTTGAAATACCAGATATGGGATACCGGCGCCGCCAGCGCAATATGTCCCATCCGTTCCCTGCGGACGTTGGACTTTGTAACTTCCACGCCGCAGCGATCGCAGATAACGCCTTTATAGCGAATCTTTTTATATTTTCCGCAGTGGCATTCCCAGTCCTTACTGGGTCCGAAAATACGCTCGCAGTACAGACCGTCCTTTTCCGGCTTTAAGGTTCTGTAATTGATTGTCTCCGGTTTCAGCACTTCCCCGCGGGACCATTCCAGAATCTTATCGGGTGACGCCAATCCAATCTTGATTGCATCAAATGTCATAGGTTGGTACATTTCATTCGTTGTTTCTGACATTTATGGCTCTCCTTCCATACGATATTGTACGAACGTAACTGTTATTCGTCCAGAGACTCTGCATATTCTTCTTCAAAATCGTCTTCGAACATCTCCTCATCTTCCTCGTCCGTGCTGACCAGTTCTCCGTCTTCGTCAAATTCCTGCTTCTGGTAGCCCATGGAACCGAGCGATTTCTCTTCCCGGTCATAGGAGCCCGGTTCGCCTTCCATCTCGTAACGATAATCCGACTCGCCGTAATCGATGCTCTCCACGATCTCCACCTCGGTCTGATCCTCACGCAGTACTTTTACATCCAGTCCCAGAGACTGCAGCTCCTTCAAAAGCACTTTGAACGACTCCGGAATGCCCGGCGCAGGAATATTGTCGCCTTTGATAATGGCCTCGTACGTCTTGACACGGCCGACCACATCATCGGACTTCACAGTCAGAATTTCCTGCAGCGTATACGCTGCGCCGTACGCCTCCAGCGCCCATACTTCCATCTCGCCGAAACGCTGTCCGCCGAACTGTGCCTTGCCGCCGAGCGGCTGCTGCGTTACAAGCGCATAAGGGCCTGTGGAACGCGCATGGATTTTATCATCCACCAGATGATGCAGCTTCAGATAATGCATATGGCCGATCGTTACCGGACTGTCAAACTCTTCCCCCGTACGCCCGTCGCGCAGCCGTACCTTACCGGTTCGGGAGATCGGCACACCCTTCCACAGCTCTCTGTGGTCGCGATGCTCCGATAAATATTCCATCACCTCGGGAAGCAGCGTATCTTTATGCTTCTTTTCAAATTCCTCCCATTCCAGATTGACATAATCATTTGCCAAATCCAGCGTATCCATAATGTCGATCTCATTGGCGCCGTCAAATACCGGCGTCGCCACATTAAAGCCAAGCGCCTTCGCGGCCAGAGAAAGATGGATTTCCAATACCTGTCCAATGTTCATACGGGAAGGCACGCCAAGCGGATTCAACACAATATCCAGGGGACGCCCGTTCGGCAGATACGGCATATCCTCCACCGGAAGCACACGGGAAACCACGCCCTTGTTTCCGTGACGGCCCGCCATCTTATCCCCCACGGAGATTTTCCGCTTCTGCGCAATATAGATCCGCACGGCCTGATTTACCCCGGGCGGCAGCTCGTCGCCATTTTCTCTCGTAAACACTTTGGCATCCACGACAATGCCGTATTCACCGTGCGGCACTTTCAGGGAGGTGTCGCGCACTTCCCGGGCTTTCTCACCGAAAATCGCCCGCAGCAGACGTTCCTCCGCCGTCAGCTCCGTCTCGCCCTTCGGCGTTACCTTGCCGACCAGAATATCACCGGCACGCACCTCCGCGCCGATGCGGATAATGCCCCGCTCATCCAGATCTTTCAGCGCATCGTCGCCCACGCCCGGCACATCGCATGTGATTTCTTCCGCGCCCAGTTTCGTGTCGCGGGCTTCCGCTTCATATTCCTCAATATGCACGGATGTATATACATCATCGCGCACCAGTTTTTCACTTAACAGTACGGCGTCTTCATAGTTATAGCCTTCCCATGTCATAAACCCGATCAGCGGATTCTTGCCCAGTGCAAGCTCCCCTTCGGAAGTGGAAGGCCCGTCGGCAATCACCTGTCCCGCCGCAATCCGGTCGCCCTTGAAAACGATCGGCTTCTGGTTATAACAGTTGGACTGGTTGCTTCTGGAAAATTTTGTCAGACGGATTGTCTCTTTTTCGCCGTCGTCATAATCAATCCGAATCTCATTGGACGCCACATAGCTGACCGTCCCCGGCTTTTTGGCCACAACGCACACACCCGAATCGACAGCCGCCTTCGGCTCCATACCCGTGCCGACCACCGGCGCTTCCGTAATCAGCAGCGGTACGGCCTGACGCTGCATATTGGAGCCCATCAGCGCGCGGTTCGCATCGTCATTTTCCAGGAACGGAATCAGGGCAGTCGCCACCGAAAATACCATTTTCGGCGAAACGTCCATATAGTCAAACATGGACTTGGGATATTCCTGCGTCTCTTCATGGAAACGGCCGGATACGCTGTTTCTGACGAAATATCCGTTTTCGTCCAGCGCCTCGTTCGCCTGCGCCACATGATAATTGTCTTCCTCGTCCGCCGTCATATAGACAACCTCGTCGGTGACACGCGGATTTTTCGGGTCGGTTTTATCGATTTTACGATACGGCGCCTCGACAAAGCCATATTCATTGATTCTCGCATAGCTTGCCAGCGAGTTGATCAAACCGATGTTCGGACCTTCCGGCGTCTCAATGGGGCACATTCTTCCGTAATGGGAATAATGCACGTCACGCACCTCAAACCCCGCGCGGTCTCTCGACAGACCGCCCGGCCCCAGCGCGGAGAGACGGCGCTTATGCGTCAGCTCGCCAAGCGGATTGTTCTGGTCCATAAACTGCGACAACTGGGAAGAACCGAAAAATTCCTTGACCGCCGCCTGTACCGGTTTGATATTGATCAACACCTGTGGAGAGATCTCCTCTGCGTCATGTGTCGTCATCCGCTCACGAACGACGCGCTCCAGTCTCGACAAACCAATCCGATACTGATTCTGCAAAAGTTCTCCGACCGCGCGGATTCGCCGATTGCCAAGATGGTCAATATCATCGTCATTGCCGATGCCATATTCCAGATGGATATTATAGTTAATGGAAGCCAGAATATCCTCTTTAGTAATATGCTTCGGAATCAGTTCATGTACATTCCGCCGGATTGCCGCTGCCAGTTCTCCCGGCTCCTGTCCGTATTCTTCCAGAATCTGTTCCAGAACCGGATAGTACACCAGTTCCGTCACACCGAGTTCCCGCGGATTGCAGTCTACAAAATTCGTAATGTCCACCATCATATTGGAGAGAACCTTTACATTGCGCTCCTCCGTCTGAATCATTACGTATGGTATGGCCGCATTCTGAATCGCATCCGCCAGCTCTGCCGTTACCTTCGTGCCTGCCCCAGCCAAAATCTCTCCGGTCTGCGTATCGACCACATCCTCCGCCAGCACATGATGGCGAATCCGGTTGCGCAGCGCCAGCTTTTTGTTAAACTTATACCGGCCCACCTTGGCCAGATCATATCTCCGCGGGTCAAAGAACATGGCATTGATCAGACTTTCCGCGCTCTCCACGGAAAGCGGTTCGCCGGGACGGATCTTTTTATACAGCTCCAACAGGCCTTCCTGATAATTTTCAGCAACGTCTTTGGCAAAACTTGCCTCTATCTTCGGCTCATCTCCAAACAACTCTCTGATTTCATCGTTCGTGCCGACACCCAAAGCACGAATCAGTACCGTGATCGGTACCTTTCTCGTTCTGTCAACACGCACATAGAAAATATCGTTCGAATCGGTTTCATATTCCAGCCACGCGCCGCGGTTGGGGATAACCGTACAGGAAAACAGCCGCTTACCGATCTTGTCATGGTCGATTGCATAGTAGATACCCGGGGAACGTACCAACTGGCTGACGATAACACGCTCTGCGCCATTGATCACAAAGGTGCCGGTTTCTGTCATAAGGGGAAGATCGCCCATAAAGATCTCATGTTCGCTGATTTCCTCTTTTTCCTTATTATACAGACGTACTCTTACCTTCAGCGGAGCCGCATAGGTTGCATCGCGCTCCTTGCATTTCTCAATGGTATTCTTATTGACCGGCATCTCGTCCTTACACAGCTCAAAGTCAACAAACTCAAGGCTTAAATGACCACTGTAATCTGCAATCGGAGAAATATCTTCAAATACTTCTTTCAAGCCTTCATGTAAGAACCACTGATACGAATTTTTCTGAACTTCTATCAGGTTCGGCATCTCTAAAACTTCTTTTTGTCTCGAATAACTCATACGTACGTTTTTGCCTGCGGCAGTAGGACGTATTCTGTTTTTTTCCATTGACATTTCACCCCGTTCTTCTATGATCTTAGCCTATTTTCCATGTCTTCTCATATAAATAAGCATACCACACCACAATAGTGCACTGTCCATTCTACTAC
>CATLGN010000132.1 GCA_949935685.1 uncultured Lachnospiraceae bacterium
GCTTTCGGCCAGTTTGGCGTCGTTGAGGCGGGTGTCGCCGTGTATGCGGGAGTAAGAGAGGTAGCCGTTCATGCGGTCAATCTTTGTCAGGTTGCGGCTGCCGCATTTGGGGCATATATCCATTTCCAGTTCCTGATGGCCGCAGTCGTCGCAGTATGCGAGTGAGAGGTTTACGCCCTCATAAAATCCCATATCCATGGCGCGCCGGATCAGCGTACGGATGGCTTCCGTATTATAATCGATAGGATATTTCACATATTGGATTTTGCCGCCGTTGGACATCTCCCAGAAGCGATATTCTTTGTCCTGTTTCTCGATCGGCGTAATGTCTTCCGAGACATGGCAGTGGAAGCTGTTGCTCACGTATTCTCTGTCGGAAACGCCCTCCACGATGCCGTATTTCTCGCGGAACTGCCGCACCTGCAGGCCGCAGAGGTTTTCTGCGGGCGTACCGTAGATAGCATACAAATTGCCGTCCGCTTCTTTATATTCCTGTACCTTTTGATTGATATGTTCCAGCACTTCCAGTGCGAATGCGCCGTCTTCCGCCAGCGATTTGCCGTTGTACAGTTCCTGCAGCTCATTGAGGGCGGTAATCCCGAAGGATGCCGTCGCCGATTTGAGAATCGGTTTAATCTTATCGGTCAGTTTCAGATGGCCGCCCAGAAAACCGCCTTCACAGTATGCCAGCGGATTCGTGGACGCGCGCATTTCTCCCAGATAGGCATATGTCCGGATATGAAGCTGGCGGATCAGATTCAGGTAATAGTCCAGCACCTCATAAAAATCCCGGCTCTCCTGTCTCGATTTTGCCAGTATCATCGGCAGATGCAGGGAGACGGCCCCGATATTAAAACGGCCCACAAAGACCGGCACATCCTGGTTGTCCGCAGGGTGCATCCCGCCCCGCTCATACCACGGAGACAGAAACGCCCGGCAGCCCATCGGTGAAATGATCTTACCGTACTGTTTATACATACTTGCGATATATCCTCTGCCCGTCAGAGACAGCCAGTCAGGATACATTGTTTTCGCGGAGCAACGCACGCCCGCTTCAAATACATCCTCCAGCTCCCTGCCCGGCCCGTGAAGATTTTCGTCATATAAAAAGACAATCTTCGGAAAAAGGACCGGCTTCTTACATCCGGCTTTTCCCTGTCCCTTTCGTCTGACATCAAGCATGGAGATCGTCGCCAGTCTTGCAAAGCGGCCGGTGCCTGTCCCGGCTGTCACCGTAATAAAGGGATAATCGCCCCGGCTGCTGGCAACGGTATTAAACTTATATTCCCATCCCTGAAAACCCTGCTCAAATTCCTTTACCACATCCTGATAGGATTCGGTTTCCGCCCGTTCCCGGTCAATCCCCAGACGTGTATATTTCTCAATATTCCGCCGATAGGATTTTTCCGCATAAGGTTCCAGAATCAGATCCACACTCGGCACGGTAAAACCGCCGTACTGCTGGCTGGCAGCGCTCAGCACAATATCGCCGATCACATCGAAAGCCACATCCAGCGTCTTGGGCTCATTGTACCAGATATTTCCCATTTCAAAGCCGCAGGAAAGTACGTGCTCCACATCAAAAAGACAGCAATTCATCGTATCCCTCCGGGCTGACATGTCATGGACATAGATATAGCCGTCACGGCAGGCCTGAATTTCCTCCGTCGTCATAAAAAACTTCTGATACAGCTCTTTATTCAACTGATTAAAAATCAGACTGCGTTTCGTCGAGACAAGGGCCGAATCCGTATTGGCGTTTTCCTTGTCGCCCACATACATAATGGACTGGCTTTTTTTGTATACGTCGTCCAGCATCCGCACGAAATCCTGCTTATAGTTCCGGTAATCCCGATAGCTCTTGGCCACAATCGGTTTTACCTGCTCCAGCGCGCTCTCGACAATATTGTGCATAACCGGGATGGGAACCGCGTCCACATCCATCTCCTCCACCTTGTCGATCACAAACCGGCAGATATGCTCCTTTTCCTTTTCGGTAAACTTCGTCAGGGCACGGTATGCGGATTTTCCCACCGCATCAATAACTTTCTGTACATTAAATGCCTCTCTGCTGCCGTCCTTTTTAATGACCCACATCTGCCGCCCGGGCTGAAAGCGCTTACTGTAATCCAGATCCGCCGTATCTTCCATAGCCGCTTTACTCATCCGTATCTCCTCCTGGCTCTGCCGTCTCCTGTCGTCTGTCAGTCTGCCGCACTGCCTGCGCCGCTCTCACCGGCTGCCGCCTCTTTTGCATCTTTTGCCTTTCTCCATTTAATGCCCGCGAAGCATCCCGCTATCGTAAGCGCCACAAAAACCGCAAATAAAATCACATACGAAAAAAAATACCCGAAAAATGCATTTACATTTGCCATGTTATCTTCACCCTTTCCACTCTGATTCCGTTATCAATACATGTCCGTGAAAACGGACACAACCTCATTATATACAATCTGCCCCCAAAAAGCAATCACTGTCCGTCAGCAGGTGATCGCCGTCCGCCGCCGCCGTGGCAAGACTGTCGCAGCGTTCATTCTCAGGATGGCCGTTATGTCCCTTTACCCATGTAAAGCATACGCGATGCGGCGCTTTTGCCGCCAGCAGCCGTTTCCAGAGGTCAATGTTTTTTACCTTTCCGGTCGAGCTCTTCCAGCCCTTTTTCTGCCAGTTATCAATCCACTTTTTGTTAAACGCATCCGTGACATACCGGGAATCCGAAATGATTTCCACGTCGCACGGACGGGTCAGCGCCTCCAGCCCAATAATAACCGCCATCAGCTCCATGCGGTTATTGGTCGTCTTTTGATAACCGGCGCTGTATTCGCGTGTGTGAAGCGTTCCCGCTCTGTCGGTATAGTGCAGAATCGTCCCGTAGCCGCCCGGCCCGTCCGGATTGCCTCTCGCCGAACCGTCCGTATAAATCGTCACTTTCATCTCCAGACTCCTTCCCTTACGAATGCCGCCGCCTGCCGCGACGCGCCTTCTACAATTTCACTGTCATATCCCACCGCCTTCAGCAGCCGGATCGCATTTCCCGTCTGCGACACACCGGGCAGCAGGCGATATGGGAACCGCATATCTCCGTCCGTAATTTCTTCGGAAAAATAATAGGAATCATACACGCCTGCCAGCAGCCGTGTCAATTCCCTGTCATGTGTGGCCGCAAAACAAAACATCCGGGGCGGCCGGATCGCTTTCAGTATGCAGGCGGATGCGGCAATCCGTTCCACGGTTCCCGTGCCCCGCAGGATTTCATCCACAAAGCAGAAAACCGGCACAGGCGCATTCTTTCCCGCATCCAGCACCCGTTTCAGGGAAAGGATTTCCGCCATATAGCTGCTCTCCCCCGTCCGTATGTCCCCGCTCCTGCCCTTTCCGTCCGCCATAGCGGTATACAGACGGCAAAACGGCGCGGAAAAATGGTCCGCCAGCGCCGTATGGATTGTCTGGGAAAGCAGCAGGTTCACGGCAACCGTCTGTAAAAAAGTCGATTTCCCCGACGCATTCGAGCCGGTCAGCAGTATGCCCCGCCCCGCTTTCATCGCAATGCTGTTGGGCACAGGGTTTTCCAGCAGCGGATGGACACAGTCCACCGCATACAGACCCCCGCCGCCTGACAGATCCGTTTGATCTGCCGCCCCGTCCGTATTTTCATTCCTATGATACAGGCGCGGAATGCAGTAGCGCTGCAGCGACAGACGGTACATTGCAATGCTGATGCAACTGTCCACATATCCCATACAGGCATACGCTTCCCTGATCTCACTTTGCAGCGACAATATCCTTCCCTGCAGCGACGCAAACTGTATCAGATCCACATGAAACAGCATGCGGATATAATCTCCGATCATGGCGAACGGGCCTCTGTTTTCCGTGCCGTTTTGCATCACCCAGAAGCTGCGGCGACGCAAAACCCGCAGTTTCCCGATGCACGCCCGCAAATCCATATGCAGATTCCGTTCCGTTTCCATACAAACAGCAGGCTCCAGCACACGATACAGCTTTTCCATGCTGCGTATCATGCGCAGCAGCCATGCGATCATACGCAGATACGGCAGCATACCGGCCCGCCTCCGAAAATAGGTGATGACCTGAAAAATGATTACGCCTGACAACAGACAAAATCCCACGCCGCCGCTCCACGCCATACAGAGCACAGCGAGAATATAAGCGGCAAGCGCGGCGTATTCCCCGGCCGGCCGGCGGGCAGCCATCCGCTCCATCCCGGCAAGGCAGTGATGAAAATCCATTTCTTTTTCCGATCCCGTCTCCGCCAGCAGCATCTGCACGGCAACCCGCTGACCGGAATGCGACAGAAAATACGAAACCACGCCGTCCCACCGCGCCGCCTCCGCCTCCCGCGCCGCGGGACAGTGCAAGCAGGCATAGAGATATTCTCTCCCGGCCTGCGACTGCGTATAATCCAGACGGCGAAAAACGGCGTCCATTTCCAGATCATTCCATGTAATCGTATCGATGGCAAAGTCGGGATGCAGCGTGCGCAGATACCCGTCCGGAATACAACCCGCGCCGTCCCGCGCCGCAGGCGGTTTTCCCTCCATGCGCACAAAGCGCTCACGCAGACGGGCCTTCCGCCTTTTTTCCTCCCGCACGCCCTGCAAAAACAAAAAGGCAAGCGCCAGCGGAAAGAAAGCCGCCGCCCACAAATAACTCATATGACAAACTCCTGTCCGGCAAAGGAAATTTTCATAATCCGGTCCGCATACGCTTTCCCCGCTTCACTCCTGCGAAACCGGTCTGTCACCGCATATTCGTCCCACATATGCATCGGAAATACGACATCCGCATCGGTCTGCTCCAGAAACAATCGCATGCCAAGTCCGTAATGCTCCCCGAGCCGCGGGTCAAGCGGCACAAAGGCGGCGTCAAAATGCCGGCCTGCAATGCGAGCGATTTCCGCTCTGTAATCCTTCTCCATCCGCGTATTCCATACCGGATCTTCCCCTTCCCAATGCCACCAGTTCAGATCTCCCGCATGATAGATTGCCTTTCCCTCCACAAAGACAAGAAACGCCACGCCCTCATCCGTGGAACGCAGCGTTTCCACCGTAATATCCTCCCACTGTGTGATCGTACGTTTTCCCGTATTGGTGATCGCAGAGCGCACCGATCTGTCCACACCCTTCCGCTCCAGATATTTTTCGTTTACTTTAATATCAGAGCCGAGAAAGTAATGCAGCTTTTTATATTTCCTGATATAGTCAAAAATCTTCAGATCAAAGTGATCGGGATGTTTATGTGACGCAAAAAACAGAATCGTTTTATCGTTTTCCCATTCGGGGAGTTTTCCTCTGTAATAGTCGAAGACGAGCACATGGCTGTCCAGTTCCACCGCAAAACCGCTGTGATACAGATATGTGATTTTCATGCCTGCCTCTCCCGTTCTTTCAGGTTTCCCGGCCCGAACCCCATCGGCAGCAGTTCTTCCAGCGTATACTCCCGGTACTCGTCCGGAGATTTTACCAGAAAGATGCGAAATGTCTTCGGATCACAAAACTCCATCATCACCTGCCGGCAGACACCGCACGGCGGCGCATAATCGTGGCATTCTCCCTCCGGACTGCCCGCAACGGCAATCGCCGCAAACGCCCGTTCTCCTTCGTATACCGCT
>CATLGN010000133.1 GCA_949935685.1 uncultured Lachnospiraceae bacterium
ATGGCGGAGCGGGGCATCGGCGATTATTTTTCCTGTATTATGACAAGTTGTGAGGCGAAAAAGGGAAAACCGGCGCCGGACAATTAACGGCTGACAGCCGATCGGCTCGGGGTCAGGCCGGAGCATTGTCTGGTTTTTGAGGATATTGTATTCGGGATACAGGCGGGCAAGTCGGCCGGAATGAAGGTGTGCGCGGTCGACGACGCGTATTCCGCTTATCAGGAGACGGAAAAACGCAGTCTGGCCGATTATTACATAACGGATTTTACGGAAATAGAGGAAGTAAAAGCGATTATGCGGGAGAATGAGGATTGAACAGCGGATTTTTACCGGTTTCGAGAGCGGATATGGAAGCGCGGGGATGGGACTGCGTGGATTTTGTCTATGTATCGGGCGATGCCTATGTCGATCACCCTTCTTTTGGTCATGCCATTATTACAAGGCTGCTGGAAGCCCATGGGTATCGTGTGGGAATGATCGCGCAGCCGGACTGGAAAGAGGCGGAAAGCGTTGCGGTATTTGGCAGGCCGCGTCTGGCGTTTCTGGTCAGCGCCGGCAATATGGATTCCATGGTGAATCACTATTATGTGTCCGGCCGGCGGCGGGAGAGCGACGCCTACACGCCGGGCGGGCGCACCGGCCGGCGGCCCGATCATGCGGCGGTCGTATACGGGAATCTGATTCGCCGCAGATTTGGGGATGTGCCGGTCATTCTGGGCGGCATCGAGGCCAGCCTGCGCCGGATGGCGCATTACGATTACTGGTCCGATTCCCGGAAACGTTCTGTTTTGCTGGACAGTCAGGCGGACCTGATTTCCTATGGCATGGGAGAAAAATCGATTCTCGCCATTGCGGAAGCATTGCAGAGCGGGCTTTCCGTCCGGGATATTTGCTTTATACCGGGAACGGTTTACAAGACAAAGGATATATCCGGCATCTGCGACGGCGTCGAACTGCCTTCCTGGGAAACGATAAAAACGGACGGGCGCAAATATGCCGAAAGTTTTCGGATTCAGTATGAAAACACCGACCCTTTTACGGGAAAGATCTTAATGGAACCGTATCCCGGCGGCGTCTGGGTGGTGCAGAACCCGCCCCAGCCGCCCCTGACCACGCAGGAGATGGACGATATTTATGCCCTTCCGTATCGGCGCACATATCATCCGTCCTATGAGGCGGACGGCGGCGTGCCGGCGATCCGGGAGATCCGGTTTTCCCTGACGAGCAGCCGGGGATGTTTCGGCGGATGCAGTTTCTGCGCCCTGACGTTCCATCAGGGCAGAATCGTACAGACCCGCAGTCATGAATCGCTTTTGCGGGAGGCGGAGCAACTGATCCGTGACACGGATTTCAAGGGATATATTCATGACGTGGGCGGGCCGACGGCAAATTTCCGCGGCCCTTCCTGTGAAAAGCAGCTTCGGTGCGGCGTCTGTAAGGACAGACAATGCCTGTTTCCGACGCCGTGTCCGAATCTGAAAGCAGATCACAGCGATTATCTGACGCTGCTGCGGCGTCTGCGCGCGCTGCCGGGTGTCAAAAGGGTATTTATCCGTTCCGGTATCCGCTTCGATTATCTGATGGCGGACCCGGACGACACGTTCTTTCGGGAACTGGTGGAATATCATGTCAGCGGACAGCTCAAGGTGGCGCCGGAACATATTTGCGACCGGGTTCTGCGCCGGATGGGGAAACCGGAAAACCGCGTGTATGAGGCGTTTGGAAGTAAGTTCCGAAAACTGAATGCGGAGTTGGGAAAAAAGCAGTTTCTTGTCCCGTACCTGATGTCGTCCCATCCCGGCTCCGGTCTGAAAGAAGCGGTCGCTCTGGCGGAATATCTGCGTGATCTCGGCTATATGCCCGAGCAGGTGCAGGATTTTTATCCCACCCCTTCCACACTGTCAACGGTTATGTATGATACCGGAATCGATCCCCGGGACGGCAGAGCGGTCTTTGTCTGCCGGAATCCGCATGAAAAGGCGATGCAGCGGGCGTTGATTCAGTATCGGAATCCGAAAAATTATGAGCTGGTGCGGGAAGCGCTGACACTGGCCGGAAGGGAAGATCTGATCGGGTATGACAAAAAGTGTCTGATCCGCCCGCCGCATCCGGCATATCGGAAAAACCGAAATGAAAAACCGGCGGCGAACGATTCGGGGAGACGAAAGAAAAAAACAATTCGAAATGTACACAGGAAAAAGGGAACGTGATATAAAAAAGGAGAGAACGATATGAATTGCATGATCATAACGGGCGCATCTTCCGGGATCGGACAGGAATTTGCCCGTCAGCTTGACGCATTATTTTCGGATATGGATGAAATCTGGCTGATTGCGCGGCGGGAAGACCGCCTGGAGACGCTCAGCCGGGAGCTGCGTACCATGTGCAGGATTATTTCCATGGATCTGACAAAGGAAAACGAGATGGAACTGTTCGGGGATCTGCTGGAAAAACGGCAGCCCTGTATCCGTGTCCTTGTAAACAGTGCGGGATTTGGCTTGATGGGAGCCGTGGAGGCGCTTTCTCTGAAAGAGCAGACAGAGATGATACGCCTGAACTGCACGGCGTTGACGGAAATGACATATCGCTGTCTGCCCTATATGAAAAGAAACAGCCGTATTGTGCAGATGGCGTCCAGCGCGGCGTTTCTTCCGCAGAAAAATTTCGCGGTATATGCGGCTACCAAATCGTATGTGCTCAGTTTTTCACAGGCGCTGCGGGAAGAACTGAAAGCGCGCGGCATCTGTGTGACGAGCGTATGCCCCGGCCCGGTGGATACGGAATTTTTTGACAGAGCGGAACAATACGGGAAAACGCTGGCCGTCAAAAAGATGACGATTGTGTCGGCGCGGCGGGTCGTACGGAAAGCGGTGCGGGACGTCCGCGACAAGAAAGCGCTGTCTGTGTGCAGCGTTCCGATACGGTCGTTTCAGGTATTGTGCAAGATACTGCCCCAGAAGGCGATATTCCGGATTATGGAAATGCTTTCCTGACAGTTGGCAAGGGAGGACAGGCTGCGATGGCAAAAGGTTGTTACGGTTATCTGCGCAGGCAGAAAAAAACGGAAATCATACGGACGATACTGTATTTTGCATTGTCTCTGGCTATTTTTATTATGGGTTATCTGAGCACGGGGACGAAGGCCAATTTGCTGACGATTGTGGCCGTATTGGGCAGTCTTCCCGCCAGCAAGAGCATGGTGAGTATGATTATGTATCTGAAAGCGGGCGTGTGTTCCCCGGACTGTTATGCGATGGCGCAGTCGGTGGATCCGGACGGCACGCTGCTTTTATACGACTTGTATCTGACGAGTTATCGAAATAATTTTCAGATCAGCGTTATGGCTGTGAAAAACAATACGGTCTGCGGTTACACCGAGGATGGCAAGTGCGATCTGCTGGCCGGGGAGAAACATATCTCGGAAATATTGCAGCAGAGCGGTTATGGCGGAGTGACCGTAAAGCTGTTTGGCAATCCGGAGAAATTCCGGGAGCGTCTGACAGCGCTGTGCGGCGCATCGGAAAAAGCACAGGAGAAGGATGAAGCGGTGGCGCAGGTGATAAAGGATATATCGCTGTAAGGAGCGGGACAGAGGAAAAAGGGATGCGAGAGGTTGTGATTACGTCTGCGGAGGCAGGACAGCGGCTGGATAAGTTTCTGCATAAATATCTGAAAGATGCTTCGGACGGATTTTTGTATAAGATGCTTCGCAAGAAAAATATTACACTGAATGGCAAAAAAGCAGCCGGCGGAGAGAAGCTGTGCGCCGGAGACCGGATTTCTCTTTTTCTTTCGGAGGAGACATGCGTGCGGTTTGGCGGCGGAAAGGCATTGGAAGAACAACGGCGGCTGGCGGAGCAGGGCGTTGCGGCTTACCGGAAGCTGCACGGCATTTCGGTATTGTATGAGAATGCGCATGTATTACTGGCGCACAAGCCTGCGGGTGTGCTGTCGCAGAAGGCGGCGCCCGGCGATCTTTCCCTGAACGAATGGCTGATCGGTTATCTGCTTGCACAAAAAGCGATAACCGAAGCGTCTCTGCAGATATTTCATCCTTCCGTATGCAATCGTCTCGACCGGAATACGAGCGGCATTGTGATCTGTGGCAAGACGCTTTACGGAACGCAGGAAATGACCCGTATCATAAAAGACAGAAGCCTGCATAAATACTATCTGCTCTGGGTAGAGGGACAGATGCGGGAAGGACGGCGGCTGGAAGGGTATCTGCACAAAGATAAGGCGACCAATCGGGTGACGGTTTTTCCGGCATGGCAGCCGGAAACGAGCCGGATTGTCACGGCGTACAAACCGCTTGCCGTCGGGGAGCGGGAGACGCTTGTGGAGGTGGAGCTGATCACCGGTAAGACGCATCAGATCCGGGCGCATCTGGCATCGGTCGGTTTTCCGCTCGTCGGCGATTACAAATACGGGAACCGGGCGCAAAATGAAGAACGAAAGCGTCGTTCGGGCATCGCCTGTCAGCTTCTGCACGCGTACAGAGTGGTGTTCCCCGCGCTTTCCGGGGAACTTCAGGAACTTTCCGGCAGGGAGTTTCAGGCTCCCCTGCCGCCGGTTTTTTTCGCGGATTCTCTGTATCGACCCGGAGAGATGCCGCAGTTTTCCCGGAATACTTTTCCGAAATAACTCGTACTTCGAAACCCGCAGGAGTAACAGATGTCGGAGAGTTCCATATCCGTGTTTGACAGCAGGCGGGCAGCCTGCGACAGTCTGTATTGACAGAGATATGCCGACGGGGACATGCCGATGACGTCGCGAAAGCAGCGGAAACATTCACTTCGACTGATACCTGCCGCCTGTGCCGTCTGTTCAGCCGCAATGTTTTCATTGTAATGCGCGTGGATATAGGACAACATCAGCCGCAGCCTTTCTTCCTGCAACCGTTCTGTCTTGGAAGTCGGTATCGGTTGTTCTGTCTGCAGAACGCGGATCAGGAGCTGCCTCCAAAGCCTGCAGAGCAGTTCGATGCAATACAGTTCGTAGCCGGTTTCGTCGGACGGCAGATGCTGGATTTTTTTTATGATATGTAACAGTGCCCTGTCTTTTTCGCTGTCGGACATCAGATATAGGCCGGCTATGGGAGAGCGGATAATCGGAAGAAGATTTCGCTGCCAGGCCTCCCGCATGGGCGGCAGGGCAAAGAAATTTGCCGATACGACAAAGTTCGGCATGACTGTTCCGGGAACGGTCTGCCGCATTTTGTGCAGAGAACGGGAATTGACAAACATGCCGTCGCCTGTTCTTAAAATGGTATATTCCTGTTTTCCCTGTTTTTGGTGGATGTAGCATTCTGCTTCGCCCTGTAAGACATATCCGAATTCGAAATCGTCATGCCAGTGGTAGCCGATCTCACCGTTCAGGAAATCGTCAAGATAATCCTGGCAAAAAGAAACCGGCAGCGCGTCACTCGGGTATTGAATCCGTTCCAGCAGGTTTTCATCGGTGATAATTGTTTTATATTGCATCGCGTCTCCTTTTTTGATACGATTTTTATATAGTCTGGCACAAAAATATATGTACATTCCCTGAATACGACGCTATTATTATATAGCTGAAGACATCAGCAGTCAACGGAAGGGAAGGTATCATATCATGGAACGGGT
>CATLGN010000134.1 GCA_949935685.1 uncultured Lachnospiraceae bacterium
CGGCGACAGTTAACGGCCGGCGTGCAACCGGCCTCTATGCGCCATCCCGGCGCAGGTCGGCCTTTCCCGGACTTCCCTGTCCGGGAATTGCAGACTGGGACGCATCCGTAAGAACCGCTAATCCCCTCCGAAGGCGCAGAACCGCGCGTATCCATCCCCGTCGAAATATCTCCGCATTGCGGACTTTCCCGATTTCTGCCCGCCATACGCTTTCGATCAAAATAACAGATTCCTTATGCCGGCAAAGCCGGTGCAAAAAATTTTCGTACCGTAACGCTCCGGGAAGCCGGACAGGCGTTCACAGAATCACTCCCCGTCCGTATAATACTTATCCCATTGACAATCCTGAATTGCTATTTTTGTGTCGGCGGTTCCGTCCCATTGAACACAAAATCCGGCGGATCTTAGGGCATCAACAATTCTCTGTCCGACTTCCTCTGCGGTCGGCTGTTCAACATAATTGCCGAAGGAGAAACGCAGCAGCGCACCGTCCCCATGTAAAATATGTTCCAAATCCTGCTGCGTATAAAAGCAGCATCCAATAACCTTTTCTCCTTTTTTCTCCAACCATGCCGCCGCTTCGTTGCAGTCTTCAAATCCGTCCGACTGTGTATACCCGGCATAATGTAACGCCACAACCCCCTGTTTCATCAGAGAACGGAAAACCGCGTCTAATTGTAAAAAGTTTTCCTGACTGCCCGTATTTTGCAACGTTTTGCGGAACGCTTTGATGACTGCAAGCAGCTCGTCTTTCGTTATTTGATCACATGCATCGCTGTAAAAATCTTCCATGTATTGCTCACATTCCGTTAATATCTGATCATCCGACAAAAAACCGGCTTTGACATAATCGGTTATCAACTCCTCCAATTCGTCCGCACAGCTTTCATCTTCTATCTTATCTTTCCATTCCACAAGGCGTTTCCCCCTTATCCTATCCGTTCCGCCATTATCCTGATCGCTTCTTTTGTCAGCGGCGGTATCCGCACATGCCATCCGCCGTAAGCCGTCGCTCCCAGGCCCATAACAAACGAAACAAAGCGGTCATAGTCAAAAAATCCGTCCATGGCCCTGTTTTCCGAATAAATAAAAAACCGTACAAACCCCTTGTCGGCTTTGATCTGCTCCTGACAGAGAAAGTTTTCATATCGCATCGGGAAAATACTGTCGCATTCTTCCGTCAGCGTATAAAAGGCAAGAACTTCGCCGCTGTTCCGATCCCGCATCAGCGCCGGTTTGGCATAGTAAATATCCTCGTCCTGCTTCGAATGAATCAATTCCTCAAACTCCCGTAAATCTTCACAGACGGCAAAGCGTTCCGCTTCCTCCTGCGTCAGCGCATATGGCCACATGGCCAGTGAAAAAATATACGCGCTGTATTCTTTATTGCTGCAGAAATTATGCAGGGACTGCAGGCTGAACGCCGCCATCCGATCTTTATTTGCCAGTAATTCTTCCAAAGTATATGTGCGTTCTTCCTCCACACAATACATTTCCGTCTTCTGGTACTGCCGGTTCAGTTCTTCCACAATAGCGAGAAAATCCGTAATTTCCGCTTCGGTCGTCGGAATATTGTAGCTGACTTCCACATACCCTTCCGCCGCCTTCGCCGCGTCGAAATAAATCCCCCTGCCGATACGGGCCGGACGATATAGAATCGCGGCGCCGGCAAAATCCGCTGCCGCCGACGATGAAATCTCTTCCAGAACATAAAACGCATTGCTCACGCCGTACGCCAGCCGGCAGCGCGAAAGCAATTCCTGAAAGTTCAGCTTTTTCCGCGCAAACATTCCTTTGCTCTTTATCTGTAATGTAAACGCCATACCGTTCCTCCCCTCCCGGCTCCATATCTCATTTCCCGTATTATCCCGCAATATTTCTGTTGTTCACCACATCGTCAAATTCTTCCAGCATTTCCCGGGACGGCGCAGGCGTCGCCAGGCTTACGGCAACAATCGCCAGCAGGCTCAATGCAAAACCGATTGCCAGGGAATACAATCCCGTCGCGCTTCCCAGCGTCTGTCCGCTTACAAACGGAATATAATCCCACACGATAACAGTCAGCGCACCGGTAATAATGCCGGCCACAGCGCCCTGAAAATTCGTCCGCTTCCAGAACAGCGAGAGCAGCACGATAGGCCCAAACGCAGAGCCAAGCCCCGCCCATGCATTTGACACCAGTCCCATAATGGAACTGTTCGGATCCAACGCAATCACATATGCCAGTACGGCGATCACAAATACCGTGATACGGCTCATAAGCAGCACAGTCTTGTCATCCGCTTCTTTTTTTATCACACCCCGGAAAATATCTTCCGCCACGCTCGAGGCGCTGACAAGAAGCTGTGAGTCCGCCGTAGACATAATCGCCGCCAGAATGCCGCACAGGAACAGGCCCCCGATGATCGGCAAATGATAATCCACGGTGAACATCTTAATAATCATTTCGATAAATACTTTTTCCTCCGCGCCTTCCGTCAAAAGTCCCGGATAGAGATACGCGCGTCCAATTACACCGATCACACACGCAAAAATCAGCGAAAGCGCAACCCAGCCGATACCGATGCCCTTGGATTTGTTGAGTTCCTTTTCATCCCGGACCGCCATGAATCGCACCAGAATATGCGGCATGCCGCAGTATCCCAGTCCCCACGCAATCTGAGAAATAATGTCAATGAATCCGTACGGTTTTCCGTTGTTATGGAAAAGATTCATATAGGAAGAAGCGCCGCCTGCCACGCCGCTCGCCTCCAGCGTATCCATAACATTGCCGCTGATCATGCCATAGGCGACGAGCGGGACGACAAGCAGACCGATCAGCATCAGCGTCCCCTGCACAAAATCCGTGACACAAACAGCCATAAATCCGCCCATAAACGTATAAATCAGTATAACGGCCGCGCCAATCGTCAGCGCGATCTTATATTCCACCCCGAAAACGGACGTGAACAGCTTCCCGCCCGCCGCCAGTGCAGACGCCGTATATACAAGGAAAAAGATCACGATCGTTACCGATGAAATAAACAACAATACCCTTTTCCTGTCATGAAACCGATTTTCAAAATAGGTCGGCAGCGTCAGCGCATTGCCCGCACGTATCGTATATCTGCGCAGTCTCTTGGAAATAAAAAGCCAGTTGCATACCGTTCCGATAAACAGGCCGATGGCAATCCATGCCTGCCCCGTCCCCAGCGCATAAACGGAGCCCGGCAGCCCCATCAGCAGCCAGCCGCTCATATCCGACGCCTGTGCCGACAAAGCCGCCACCGCGCCGCTTAACTTTCTGCCGCCCAGAAAATAATCCTCCGCATTTTCATTCTTTTTCGCATACACCAGCCCAATCACGATCATAAACAACAGATAAATGACAAAGGCCGCCAATATCCAGATAATAGAATCCGCCATTTTTTCTCTCTCCTCTTTGTAATCTCTTTCGTCCTCACAATAGTCGGATAACATTATAATATACGAATTCCCGGCCGTCAACAAGTTCTGTTATGACATATCACCGTATTATCATTGTAATGCAGCAAAGCGCAGTCTTTCTTTTATTTCCTTGTCCCCCGCTTCATTGTATGGTAGGATGGTATCAGAAGCCGGATTCCCGATTTCAATTATACGACAAATAAGGAGCCCTTTATGTGGATTGCAGATAGCTGGAAAGAATACGAAGTACTGGACACCTCATGCGGTGAAAAACTGGAGCGATGGGGCGATTATACCCTGATCAGACCCGACCCGCAGATCATCTGGGATACGGAAAAAGAACACCCCGGCTGGAACCGTCCAAACGGCCACTATTTCCGCAGTACGCGCGGCGGCGGCAGTTGGAAATTTTCCCGTCTGCCGAAGGAATGGTCCATCCGCTATCGGGATCTGCAGTTTCATGTAAAGCCGTTTCAATTCAAACATACCGGCCTCTTTCCCGAGCAGGCGGTAAACTGGGACTGGTTTTCCGAAAAGATACGGCAGGAGAAACGCCCGCTCCGGGTATTGAATCTTTTTGCCTATACCGGCGGAGCCACCCTCGCCGCGGCTAAGGCAGGAGCCGCCGTCACCCATGTGGACGCCTCCAAAGGCATGGTCGGTTGGGCAAAAGAAAACGCCGCCGCTTCCGGCCTGAACGGCGCGCCGATTCGCTGGCTTGTAGACGACTGTGTTAAATTTGTGGAACGTGAAATCCGCCGCGGCAGCAGATACGACGGAATTATTCTGGATCCCCCCTCCTATGGCAGGGGGCCAAAGGGGGAAGTATGGAAAATCGAAGAATCGGTCTATCCTCTGATCCGTCTCACCGCCGAGATACTTTCGCAGAAACCGGTTTTCTATCTCGTCAATTCCTATACAACCGGTCTGCAGCCCGCGGTTCTGACGTACATGATTTCGAATGTCATACAAAAGAAATTCGGCGGGCATGTAAAATCCGATGAAATCGGTCTGCCGGTGACGTCCACCGGACTCGTACTGCCCTGCGGGGCATCGGGCCGTTGGAGCCGGTAAGACACAGGAAAAAGGAGGTGTTTTCCCGATATGGAAACCGATTATGCATTCAGGAAATGGAAGCGTCTGGCCGTTTTCTGGCCCGTGTTATGTGTTATTTTTGCAGTCATTATTATATGGCAGGCCATTCAGGGAATGGAGGAGCGCGCATTCGACGCAGGCTTTATACTGATCGCGCTGGTTTTCTTCGCAATCGGCATGTCCATACGCCGCCGGCTGCTGAAAGAGCGCGGACACGCCACCGTTTTAACAACTGCCACCATAGTTTCGGAAGGGATGCGGCGCCGTCCCGGAAAACGGTTTTTCTATCCCCAATGCGAATTCCACATTGGTGAAAAGACCTATTGTGTCACATCCCCGGTCGGATACGGCATGTGTCCCGTTTCAAAGGGAAAAAAAGTGGAACTGTATTATACGCCCGATAATCCGGCGCTTTTCTATGTCCCGGCAATGCAAAAGCATGACAGCCGCATTGCCGCGCTTTTATGCGGTATTGGCGTTGCCTTCCCGCTGATCGCCCTGTTTGCTCCGCTGCTGCGGACATTGTTTTATTTTTTGGAAAAATAAAGAATCCCGCTCCATAACGGAACGGGATTTCTGTATCTCTGTCATTAATATGCGCTGGCCATACCAAGCGTCATGGCAATGACCATAATAATCGAAAGCGCAACGCTGATACCGGCCCAGATGAGCGCAGCCTTAAAATAATTGGACTTACTTTTATTGACATTGCTCCCGAATGCCCATACAAACATCAGCACAATATTGACGCAGGGAATACACATAAGCAGCATGGAAATCAACCATTCTCCCATGCTGACCGGTTCTTCCAGCTCCTGCCCCACCGGTACCTGCACCTGCGGCTGTATGGGCGCCTCATAATAGGAAGAGTATGTCTGTTTCTGCTGGTTCTCCTGATTTTGATTCTGGCCGTACATATTATTACTGTCCATTCCAATCCCCTTCTATCCGTTTCATTCTTTTCTTTGTTACTCTATTCAGTATAGCACAGGATTTTCATCTGCACAACCGAAAAAATCCAAGAACCTTCTGCCGATAGCCCGGAATGCACCGTTCCATAATATTACGCCCGGTATAGGACACCGGCGGCCTGTCGGGA
>CATLGN010000135.1 GCA_949935685.1 uncultured Lachnospiraceae bacterium
TTATCGAGGATGAAACGCTGCGGGAACAGATCCGGGGAAGCGGGATCGGCACTTCGGCAACCCGGGCGGAAATCCTGAAAAAGCTGGTGCATATCGGTTATCTGACACTGAACCGGAAAACCCAGATCATCACTCCCACGCTGATGGGAGAAATGATATATGAAATTGTGGACTGTTCCATCAGACCGCTGCTGAACCCTGCGCTGACGGCCAGTTGGGAAAAAGGGCTGACACAGGTGGCGGAGGGAACCATAACCGGAGAGGAGTATATGGGAAAGCTGGATGACTTTGTATCCAGACGGACCAATCTGGTGCGGCAGTCCGGCGCGGGGCAGAGCCTGTATGAGAGATATGAAATGGCTGCAAAAAATTATGAGAGGTGACAATAATGGACTGTTTAAAAATTAAGAATCTGTATGATCTGAATGAGACGATTGCCGGTGAAATTTTTGAAGGAGTGGAATACCCATGGGAGATACTGCCAAAGATCAGCGCGTTTATTATCCGTCTGGGGAATTCGCTGCCGGAGGAAAAATACGAGAAGCGTGGAGAGAACGTCTGGGTGGCCAGAAACGCGAAGGTATTTTCTTCCGCTTATATCGGCGGACCTGCGATTATCGATGAGGAGGCGGAGATTCGTCAGTGCGCTTTTATCCGTGGGAATGCGATTGTCGGAAAGGGCGCGGTGGTGGGCAATTCCACAGAACTGAAAAATGTCATTCTCTTTAATAAAGTGCAGGTGCCGCATTATAATTATGTGGGCGACAGCATATTGGGGTATAAGGCGCATATGGGAGCCGGCTCCATTACCTCGAATGTCAAGAGCGATAAGACGCTTGTGGTTGTAAAATCAGCAGATGGAAATATCGAGACAGGACTGAAAAAATTCGGCGCTATGCTCGGCGACTGTGTGGAAGTGGGCTGCAACAGTGTGCTGAATCCGGGCAGCGTCATCGGCAGAGAGACGAATATTTATCCGCTTTCCCGGGTACGGGGATATATTCCAGAAAAAAGTATCTATAAAGATAGTGGAAATATTGTTCAAAAAGAGATATAATAGGTACAGGATATAGTCACAAAGGGGATATTATGGCAAATAATCTGGATAATAAAACAATATGTGAGATGATGGAAAACCTGCTGACGGGTGTGGCGTTTCTTGGGCTGCAGGAAGATAAGCTGGAATTTCTGTATATGAACCGCGGGGGATTCCGAATGCTCGGGTACACGCCGGCGACAGGGTATAAATATCTGAACAATCTCGTATCACTGATTCTGGATGACGATAAGCCGAAGTTCTGGCAGGCTATAGAAGATGTGCTGAAGGACGACGGAGCGGTTGATCTGGAAATGCGTACCGTAACCGCTACCGGTAATCTGCGGTGGCTGCAGATCCGGGGCAATCTCTATGAGCGCACGGAAGAACGGGCAGTGATTCTGTGTGTATTTCTGGATGCCACGGACAGAAAGTTCGTGGAAAATGAGTTACAGGCGCAGTCGGAATGGTATCAAATGCTTCTGAAAACAGAGGGCGAGATACTGGCGGATTACAATGCCAAAACGGATGTTCTGAATTTAAAGACAGCCAGCGCCTATGGGATGGAAAGCACGCGTATTGTGGATAAGTTTGTCAGCAAAATGCAGACAAAGCCACGAAAGAGCGCGGCGGAAAAGCGCATTCTGGAAATCATGGAAGAAGCTTTGAAAACGCCCCGGGTGGATATGATTGAATTAAAGACCAATATGATCAAAGGCGGGGAAGAACGCTGGTATCGGATCCACACCTCCAGTATCGCGGGTGTGGACGGATATGTTACACATGTCGTGGGGAAGGTTACGGACATCCATGAAAACAAGCTGCTGCAGGAAGAATTGCGCGGCAAGGAGAAGCTGGATACGCTTACCGGCTGGTATAACGCGGAGGCGACGCGGGAGCAGGTGAATCAGGTTCTGTCCGCTTCGGGCGCCCGGGACTGCCATGCGTTAATTTTGATTGACATCAGTGATTTTCGGATTCTGGGAGAAAGTCTGGGAGAAGAACTCGGAAACCGGATTTTAAAAGATATTACACAGAAAATCAGCAAAGGGTTTAAACGTTCGGATATTCTGGGGCGTCTCAGCGACGATGAGTTTATTGTCTTTGTGCAGAATATTGGTTCCGTGCACAACCTGGATGCGATGGCTTCCATGATCTGCCATTGTGCGGAAGTGAAACTGGGCACCGGTGAGGACGGTTTTACACTGTCCGGCAGGGTGGGCATTTCGGTTTATCCGCATCAGGGGGATAACTGGTCGGAGATGTATATCAGGGCGGAGAAGGCCATCAATTCCCTGAAAGGCAGCGGCAAATACGGGTATCATATTTATGACCTTTCCGGTATTTTGACAAAAGAAGCCGCGGAACTGGAAAAGCAACAGATTTACGATGCGGACGCGGAAGAAACGCTGGAGCATATGTTTGAGCGGATTATACGCGAAGAAAATTATAATGAAAACCTGACAAGGGCTATGCTGAAAATGGTAATCCGGCATTTTGGCTTTCAGAAAGCATGCCTGTCCATGGAAGGAAACGACGAGAGGCCGCCGCTGGAACTGCGGTACTTCAATCCCGGCTATGAACCGCGGGAAGAGTTCAGCAATATCGATGAGGAGACGCACAAATGGGTTTCCTATCTGAAACGGAAGGATATGCTGAACGGTTTTCAGATTATACATAATTACGATGATGTTCCGGAAGAATTGTCTTCCTATATGATACGCAACCGGATTCATACCCTGCTGGTGCAGCCGATGATGTTGAAAGGTCAGGTCGCCGGCGCGTTTCTGATGGGAGAATGCACCGGCCGGGAATGGCATCTGCATGCCAGTGAGGAAAAAGAGCTCAAACGGATTCTGCAGTTGATTCAAATGTATGTGCTGGCGAATGAGCGCAGCCGAAGCGGCCGGGAACGTCTGCTGGATGTAGCGCTTCTTGACAATTTTGACAGCTATGTAATGGCTGTCGACTATGACACATATGAACTGTGTTTTGCCAATCGCAAACTGCTCGATGCGCTGCCGGATCTCCAACTGGGAGATTTCTGTTACAGAACTTACGGAAAACAGGACAGGCCGTGTGAATCGTGCGTAATGCGAAAACTCGACAGAAATGATCCCCATGCAAAATGGTCGGAGGAATGGTTCAGTTCTTCGCTGCGAAGCTGGCTGAAAGTACATGGCTCCTGGATGCAGAACGATGCGGACTGCGCTACCTGTGTTCTGAACAGCATGGATATTTCCGAATATTTCCTCGGAGATATGGGGTTGAAATAGAGAAACGGTTGGTAAAAGAGACGCCGGAGGCCGTGTGAGGGCTGCAGGCGTCTTTTTCTGTAAAAAAGTTGACGAATCCTCCCAAATGGAGTATAGTATTTTTTGGAGTTTAAAATATACGTTAATGCGTTGAAGCGTCAACGCAAAAAGGTGAGGAGAACAGAATTATGAAAAAGGTAATGGCATTATCACTTACGGTTGCCATGGTAATCGCTATGGTGACAGGATGCGGCTCTGCGCCTGCAGAGAATGGAAATGCGGCAGCGGAAGCTCCTGCGGCGGAGACGGAAAGCGCGCAGGCAGACGGAGCAGAAAAGGCAGAAGCGGCTGACAACAGCGCGGCGGACGGCAAGACGTACAAAATCGGCGTGCTTCAGCTTACGGAACATGCGGCGCTGGATGCGGCAAATGAAGGATTTGTGGCGGCGCTCAATGATGCGGGCATTTCGTATGAGATCGATCAGCAGAACGCGCAGAATGATCAGTCCGCATGTCAGACGATTGCGGAAAAGCTTGTCAATGACGGAAACGATCTGATCCTTGCGATTGCAACGCCGGCCGCACAGGCGGTAGCCGGTGTGACAAGCGATATTCCGATTCTGGTAACGGCGGTAACGGATCCGGCGGATGCAGGGCTGGTGGAATCCAACGAGGCGCCGGGCAACAATGTTTCCGGCACATCGGATCTGACGCCGGTAAACGAACAGATCGAGCTTTTGACACAGCTCCTCCCGGAAGCAAAAACGGTAGGCATCCTCTATTGTTCTGCGGAATCCAACTCGGAGTTCCAGGCGAATATGGCGAAAGAGGCGTGCGACGCAGCCGGACTTGCATCGGAAGTATTTACGGTGTCCAGCTCCAATGAGATTCAGCAGGTTGTGGAATCCATGGTAGGGAAGGTGGATGTTGTGTATACCCCTACGGACAATACGATTGCGGCAGGTATGGCGACGGTGACGATGGTTGCCAATGACAATGGCCTTCCGACGATCTGCGGGGAAGAGGGCATGGTTGATGCGGGCGGACTTGCCACCTACGGAATCGACTATTATCAGATCGGTTATATGGCGGGAGAGCAGGCGGTGGATATTCTTGTAAACGGCGCGGATATTTCCACAATGCCGATCGGCTATCTGAGCGCAGATCAGTGCGCATTGAAAACAAATCAGGAAACAGCGGATATTCTTGGCATTGATCTGTCCGTACTGGAGAAATAAAACAGGACTGAACGCGGCGGAAAACAGGTCTTCTGGGAGAAGACCTGTTTTTGGCCGTATACGGGTTTGGCAATTTTCCGAATGAACATATAAACGCGAGGGTGCGGTAAGGAAACGATCGCCAGAGTGCCGGCCGAATCAAAAATAATGATGGAGGATAAGGAAATGACAGGCATTTTACTTGCGATGCAGGGCGCCGTTTCCCAGGGGGTACTCTGGGGGATTATGGTGCTCGGCGTCTATATTACATATAAGATACTGGATATAGCGGATTTGACTGTGGACGGGAGCTTTGCGCTTGGCGGGTGTGTCTGCGCGGTGATGGTCGTGGAGAAGGGCGTGGACCCGCTGCTGGCGCTGGTACTCGCGACGATAGCGGGCATGCTGGCAGGAGCCGTGACGGGCATGCTGCATACCCTGTTTGACATTCCGGCGATTCTGGCTGGCATTCTGACGCAGATCGGGCTGTGGTCGGTGAATCTGCGCATTATGGGCAAGAGTAATGTGCCGCTTTTGAAAGTGGACACCATTTTCTCGCGGATTGTGGATATGTTCGGCGTTAAGCAGTCTGCGGTTTCTCTGGTAATCGGTATTTTGATCGCGGTATTGATTATTTCCTTTTTATACTGGCTGTTCGGCACGGAAATCGGCAGCGCGCTGCGTGCGACCGGGAATAACGAAGATATGATACGGGCTTTGGGGGTCAATACCAAAGTGACAAAACTGTTGGCGTTGATTATCAGCAACGGACTGGTGGGGCTTTCCGGCGGTCTTGTCTGCCAGAGCCAGAAATATGCGGACATCGGTATGGGCACCGGTGCAATCGTCATCGGACTTGCGGCAATTGTGATCGGGGAAGTGCTGATGGGCAGGCTGAAGGCGTTTGGCAGCAAGTTATCCGGCGCGGTCGTGGGCTGTGTCGTTTATTTCCTGATCCGTGCGATCGTACTGCAGCTTGGCATGGACGCCAACGATATGAAGCTGCTTTCTGCCCATATCGTGGCGCTGGCGCTCTGCGTTCCGGTTGCTCTGGGAAAATGGCGGATATGGAAATCCTATTCTGAGGAGGGGCCGACATGCTGACAGTAAA
>CATLGN010000136.1 GCA_949935685.1 uncultured Lachnospiraceae bacterium
TTTCATCATCTTCTGTGACTGCTCAAACTGCTTGACAAAACGGTTTACAACACTGATGTCCACGCCTGCGCCTCTGGCGATCCGGTGTTTCCGTCCGGGATTCAGGAGCTTTGGATTTCTCCGTTCTTCTTTTGTCATGGAGAGCACAATCGCCTCCATGCGGGCAAGCTGCGTATCATCGACCATTGCGCTGATGTCTCCCATCTTGCCGCCCATTCCCGGCATCATTGACAACAGACTGGAAAGGCCGCCCATCTTTTTCATCTGTGTCATGCTTTCCAGATAGTCCTCAAAGTCAAACTTGCCTTTTTTGAATCGGGACGCCATTTCTTTCTCTTTTTCAGCGTCTATATCCATATTGCTCTGTGCTTTTTCAATCAGGGAAAGCACATCGCCCATGCCCAGAATGTGGCTCGCCATACGATCCGGATAGAACTGCTCCAGATCCGACAGCTTTTCCCCCATACCGACATACAGAATCGGTTTGCCGGTGACAGCCTTGACGGAAAGCGCCGCGCCGCCTCTGGAATCGCCGTCCATCTTCGACAGAATAACGCCGTCGATCCCTACCTTTTCATCAAAGTCCTTCGCCACGTTTACCGCATCCTGACCGGTCATGGCATCCACGACCAGCAGCGACTGATGCACCGTCACATTCGCCTTGATGTCCTGCAGTTCCCGCATCATCTCTTCGTCGATATGGAGCCGCCCCGCCGTGTCCAGAATGACGATATTATGGCCGGACTTTACCGCATGTTCCAGCGCCGCCCGCGCAATGTCCACAGGTTTGTGGTTCTCTCCCATGGAAAATACGTCGACGCCCTGCTTTTCCCCGTTGACCTGCAGTTGTTTGATCGCCGCCGGCCTGTACACATCACAGGCGACAAGCAGCGGCTTTTTGCCTTTCAGCTTCATCTTGCCCGCGATTTTGGCCGTTGTCGTCGTCTTGCCGGCGCCCTGCAGACCGCACATCATAATGACGGTAACGGCTTTCCCCGGCTGCAGCGTGATCTCCGTCGTCTCCGAGCCCATCAGCGCGACCATCTCTTCGTTTACGATCTTGATCACCATCTGCCCGGGATTCAGCCCGTTCATAACGTCTGCGCCGATCGCGCGTTCTTCCACAGATTTGATAAATTGCTTTACAACCCGAAAACTGACATCCGCCTCCAGCAGCGCCATCCTGACTTCCTTCAACGCCGCCCGGACATCTTCCTCAGTCAGCCGGCCTTTGCTGCGGAGCTTTTTGAATACCTTCTGCAATTTGTCCGTTAAACTCTCAAATGCCATCTATAACTCCTCTAATATCTCATGCGCCAGCCTGCCGGCCTGCCGCAGCGCCTGCGCGCTGTCGTCCGCCCGCATCTCTCCGTCCGCCGTTTCACTGAGTTTTTCAATCGCCTCCACCTTTTTTTTCACACGGTTGAACTTTTCCACAAGGTGAAGTTTCTTTTCATATCCCGCCAGAATTTTGTCACACCGCTTTAACAGATCATGCACCCCCTGCCTGCTGATGCCGTTTTCCTCGGCAATCTCACGCAGGGACAAATCGTTATAAACGGCTGCCTCATAAATCTGTCTCTGATGCCCGGTCAGGAGTTCTCCGTAAAAATCATATAAAATTCCCTGTTCTACGATCTTTTCCATAGCTGCTCCTGCTTTTTCCGGGTACAGGGTAGATCATAACGCAAAAAAAGTATGGTGTCAAGTGTTTTTTCTTGACACCATACTTTTTCTATCTTTCATTATAAAAACACTCCGCATCCGATTTACCGAAAACCGGATGCGGAGTATTATAATATCGTGCAGGAGATGGGACTTGAACCCACACATAGTCACCTACGTCAGATTTTGAGTCTGATGCGTCTGCCATTCCGCCACTCCTGCCTGACAACATACACTATAATAGCATATACCGTCATATTTTGCAATCTATTTTTTTACATTCTCTATCTGCCAGTCGATTTCATCCAGTCCGTTCTCCCGCAAAAACGCATTCGTCCTGCTGAACGGCTTGCTGCCGAAAAATCCCCGGTATGCCGACAGCGGACTGGGATGGGGCGCTTCCAGAATCAAATGCTTTGGATTGTGCAGCATACTCTTTTTCATCTGCGCCGGTCTGCCCCAGAGAATAAATACAATCGGTCTGTCCTGCTCATTGAGGATGCGGATCGCCGCATCGGTAAATTCTTCCCACCCGATCCCCCTGTGCGAATTGGCCGCGTGCGCCCGCACCGTAAGCACGGTGTTCAGCATCAGCACACCCTGCTGCGCCCATTTTACGAGATAACCGTTGTCCGGGATATAACATCCCAGATCATCGTGCAGTTCCTGATAAATATTGACAAGAGACGGGGGAATATCCACTTCCGGTTTGACGGAAAAACAAAGCCCATGCGCCTGTCCGTCATTGTGATACGGATCCTGTCCGAGGATCACCGCCTTCACATCCTTCAGAGGCGTTAAATGGAACGCGTTGAAAATATCGTCCGCAGCCGGGAAAATTTTTCTGCTGTTGTATTCCTCCAGTATTTTCTGATGCAGCTTTCTGTAATATGGCTTGGAAAATTCACCCTTGAGCGGTTCCAGCCAGTCGTTTGCAATCGGTGCCATCGCTTTCTCTCCTGTATTTGTTTTACACACGCACGGCTATGCCCCTGCTCCGCAGATACTCTTTCACCGCACAGATTTCCAGTTCTTTATAGTGAAACAGAGAGGCCGCCAGTACCGCATCCGCCGCCCCCTTGGTCAGCGCGTCGTAAAAATGCTCCATTTTCCCCGCACCGCCCGAAGCGATCACCGGAATGGACACACACCGGGAAATTTCCCCTGTCAGTTCCAGATCATATCCGGCCTTCGTCCCGTCACAATCCATGCTTGTCAGCAGGATCTCCCCTGCTCCCAGGCGCTCTGCTCTGACTGCCCATTCCACCACATCCAGGCCGGTGTCAATCCGGCCCCCGTTTTGATAGACATTCCAGCCGCAGCCGTCGGCTCTCCTTTTGGCATCGATCGCAACCACGACGCACTGGCTGCCAAATTTTTCCGCCGCTTCCCGGATCAGTTCCGGCCGGGCAATCGCCGCGGAATTGACGGAAATTTTGTCGGCTCCTTCCCGCAAAATAGCTTTGAAATCGTCCACAGTGCGAATGCCGCCGCCTACCGTAAAAGGGATAAACACCGTCTCCGCAACCCTGCGCACCATATCCACAACGGTGTTTCTCGCATCGCTGGAGGCTGTAATATCCAAAAATACCAGCTCATCCGCACCCGCTTTATCATACGCCTCCGCAATCGCAACCGGGTCTCCGGCATCCTGCAGATTGACAAAATTAACGCCCTTTACAACCCTTCCGTTATTGACATCCAGACAGGGAATGATTCTTTTTGTATGCATCCGTTCCTCCTCCCGGCACGCTATTGCGATAAAAAGTTCCGTAAAATCCGCAGGCCTGCTTCGGAACTTTTTTCCGGATGAAACTGACAGGCAAAAATGTTATCCTTTTCCACGGCGGCATGAATGGTGACGCCATATTCCGTAGTCGCTGTTACGCACGCCTCCTCCTGCGCCTGCAGATAAAAAGAATGCACAAAATAAACATATGTCTGTTCGGGCATCCCCCGGAAAAGTTTTCCCGGGGACGGAAACGACAATGCGTTCCAGCCGATGTGCGGAATCTTAAGTCCCGGAGCCGACGGTATTCTGACAATCCTGCCCGGCAGAATTCCCAGTCCCTTTACGCCTTCGCACTCCTCGCTGCTCTCAAAGAGAAGCTGCAGACCGAGACAGATTCCCAGAAACGGCGTATTCCGGCGCACAACCTCATAAATCGTCTTGTCCAGCTCATATCGCCGGAGTTTTTCCATCGCGTCGCCAAACGCCCCCACCCCCGGCAGAATCACCCGGTCCGCTTTCAGAATTTCCTCCGGGTCTCGTGTAATATAAGCGTCTTCTCCGAGAAAGCGCAACGCTTTTTCCACACTTTTGATATTGCCGGCATCATAGTCAATAATGGCTGTCATTCGTCATTCCTCTAAAGCCTCGTCCTGCATATCGGCATCCGATTCCGGCGCGTCTTCTCCACCATTTTCCGGCATCATACCGTCCTGCCCACCCATATCGTCAAATTCCGATATGGTTTCATCGATTTCCGGTTCTGTCGGTTCCGGCAGCACCGGTTCCGGCTCTCCGACGGCATGTGTGCCGTCATCCAGATCCAGATACACGGTTCCGCCGCCCAAAATCTGCTTCAGAGCCTTCGTATATGCCACATCATCGGTCAGCATGCCGATTTCCCGTGCCTGTTCCTCGGATACGCCATACACAGACTGCAAAATATCCAGAATACTCAGATACGTATTTCTCACCGGTTCCGATACGCCGTATTGCTGTGCCTCTGCCTCAATCTTCCAGTATTTGTCCACGCCGCTGATCAATGCGTGCAGCCGCTCCACTTCCATTCCTTCCAGTCTCGAGAAATTGTCATACGACTCCAGCTTCCGCTGCATCTGCAAACAGAGCGTGGCGCCCTTCAGCGCGGCTTCTTCCTCATCGTCAACTTTTTTCGTCACAAGCAGATCATATGCTTTCTGATAGTCCCCTTCCGCGAAAGCTTTCTTTCCTTCCTGCTTTTCCATATTGGCGGGAATATAGGAAGTAAACAGCATAATCATACCAAATACCGTCAGACCAAAGAAAACGGCCGTCATAATTTTCCTGATACCGATCGGCTTTAACGGCTTCTCCGGTTCCTTGGGTTCCTTGGGTTTCTTTTCCTTTTTCGGCTTCGGTTTTTTCTCTTTTTTGGGTTTCTTCTCTTTCGGAGCTTTTGGTTTTTTCTCCTTTTTCTCCTTCGGAGCCTTCGGTTTCTTTTCTTTCTTTTTGGACTTCTTCTCCTGATCCAATCCTTCCAGAATTGCAATATTTTCTTCCGAAACGGCAAGCTGTTCCTTTTCGTCGCCGGCATCGTCCAGTTCTTCGTCTTCCATAAAGAACGCAAACAGTCTGCGGAACAGTCCCTGCTTTTTCTCCGGTGATTTCGAATCCGGTTTCGCCTGTTTTACCGGTTTCTCTTTTTTCTTTTTGCCGAAAAACGACTTTTTCTTGTCCGTATCTGTTTCCGCTTCCGCTGCCGGCGCGTCGTCTTCCGGCGGCGCTCCCACCGCAGCCAGGCTCTCCATGAGATTTTTCATATCATCTTCATTTTCAGCCCGAATCATACTGTCTTCATCCGCTTCCGACAATTCTTCCGCAGCCGGAGTGTCATCTGCTTCCGCGGCCGCCGATTCTCCCGTCATTGCAGGAGGCGTCTCCGATGTTTCCGGGCCTGGCTCCGCATCCATCCCGTCTTCACCGGGATCAAATGACATCAGCGCCTCCAGCTCGGAGAGATCCATATCCGGCAGCGCATCTTCTTCATCGGGGTCAAAATCCATGAAAAGCGCATCATCATCCTCCAGAAATGAAGTATCGCCCATATCCGCCCCGGTTCGAAACAACTCTGCGTCTCCATCGGCCGCAGAATCCCCAAACAGATCCGCCTCATCCATATCTGGCAGCGCATCATCCGATACCGCTCCCGGC